>NZ_CP077677.1:0-63257 GCF_019048985.1 Klebsiella sp. PL-2018 | reverse complement strand
CCACCGGAAATCGAAATATCGAAGGAGAAATTGGATAAAGCTGGCCGCTACATAAAATATTTACCAGCCCAAAGTCCTGGCAGATTTATCAAGATTCCTGAGCTTCCAGCTCCTTGAGTATCGCTTCAATTTTCTTAATATACTCAGCAGGTAAACGAGTTCTGTCCAGATTCAGTATGATTTTATCCCCTTTATACAAAGCCGATGCACCGGGCGCGAACTGATGTCTTGAACTGAGATTAGCTCTGCTTAAAGAATTTTCTTTCAGAACCGCCATCAACAATGTAATGACCTCATCAGATTCAAAAATTACACCTGCTTTCTTTTGCTCGTGCAGTTCCTCCGCCCGATTTTTTAGCTGTTCTTCTTTATCAGTAAAGGCTTTTAAAAGAGCTTCACCAGCCCGTGCGGATAGTTCACCGGGATGAGAAAAGAGGGCAACTACAGATTTTGGTAATCTGGCAGTGTTGATGCAACGACTAATGATTTTACGTGAAATATGTTCCGCATCAGCAAGAGCTGAAATGTTACCCGCGAATTCATTCTCCAGACGTTTTGCGTAACGATGACCTCTTTCATAAGCACTCGTTGGACGATAATCGTTTCCCAGCCGGGATAACGCAGCCATTTGTTCATCATCAAGGTCACCGACAAGAACACGATAATCGCAAGATGTAAGAAATGGCTGCTTTCGACGTCGACTCCCGTCTGCAATTTCTATGATGTCAGAAATCCGGCGGCCAAATGCAGGTGTCTGCTGGCCAGCCAATAAAAGGAGGGGATCAGGTCATCAAGTGCATCCTCCGTGAGAAGTTCCTGATCGCGCTCATTACCTGACCAGACCCTGGAGGTATTTTCTACCGAGTTTCCTGGGATTACTTCCAGCGTGAATTTAACTTCCCGACCGCATACAGGCAGGGCGATAGAATTTCCACGCGCCATAGCTCCAACACGCGCAATTAATGAATCAACCATTGGAGCAGCTGGGGCAGGGGCGGGCGATGAAGCGTTTTCTACCGCCTGGGAATTTACTGTATGTTTCGGAATGATCGGAGCACGTTTCATTATCGAATCTCCCACCGAGGTTTAATCAGGCGATCAAAGATCTCATTGCAGACTGGCTCCCAGATAGATAAAGCATTTCGCCATGCACCGGTAGAAGAACGCTGATCAATTGCCTGTTCGAAAACTGTTCTCATACGAATCTGGCCTTTGCCTACTTCATCAGTTTTCCCGAACAACATTTTTCAGGACCATACTTCCCCAGGCATCTCTGATTTGCTCTTCCATCCAGGGAGATTGTGATCCATTGTTATTGCTGTATTTTGTCAAAAGAATGCGGACATCCGGTTCAAACCCCTTAAGATCAACGTTCTTAAGCAGGTCGCGTAACATATCGAAAAACTGAAGGGCGGAAGTGTAATCGAAAAGTTCTGCAGGAGTCGGCACAATGAGAACATCGGCTGCACATACTACATTAATCGTACCGATACCCAGGTTCGGAGCGCTATCGATAACTATAACGTCATAGTCATGCGCCACCGTTTCAATTGCCAGACGAAGCATCAGGTGTGGATCGGCAGGTAATTTACCTTCGTCAAATTTTCCCATCAGTTCGGTTTCAATTCGATGTAGAGCCAGACAGGAAGGAATGATATCAAGGCCTGGCCAGCAGGTTTGGTTTTATCGCATAGCTTGGCATCATCTGTTTCCCCAAGATAGAAGGGGAGTAATGTATCTTCGGCATGAATATGGAGATCGGGAACCCATCCCGTGATACATCGATGCCGTTCCCTGCGGATCATTGCCTTCAACAAGTAAAACCCGTAAACCTTTAAGAGCAAGATCCTGAGCAAGATGAACAGAGACAGAGGTTTTATAGACGCCACCTTTATGAGCCGCTACACCGATAACCGGAGGGAACGCGTCTTCTGAACGCCGCAGCCGAGTTCCAAACACATCCCGCATGTGGTTGATCTGTTCGATGTATAGCCAACACGTTGCTCAACTCTGCCACGGGTTTCCATATCAGGGTGGGGGAGACGGCCCGCTTTCTCTGCATCTCTGATGGCCTGCGATGAAACACCAACCAAATCAGCTGCTTCACCGATTCGCCAGCGGCGAGTAATCTTGCGTGCCTCCGGACTGTCATCATTAAACTGAGCAATCGCTATTGCCTTAGTCATTTCATGACCAGCACTAATGCACTGGTTCAAGGTATCCATTAATCCCATACTGAGCATCCTTTAATCATAACTTTGCAGTATTTTATTAAATCTTGGAAATTAATGCAAAGCAACACTAAAAACGCAAAGCCATTAAAAACATGCAAAGTTGCTCACAAACAAACAATCCAGTAGCTAAATTCAAGCAGGTGAATCTGCAAAAGCATACTGCAGTCAATAAAAATGACTAATGCTCGCCGCAGCCATGTAACCGAGCGTAGCGAGCGAACTGGCGAGGAAGCATAGAGGAACCGTTCAGGCAGGTGGCACTTACGCTCAGTGTGGGAAGATGTGTCCGCTATGGGAAACAATCCGAGCAGACGCACCTACTATATCAGCCAATTAATGGGCAATTAACTGTGACAATCTGCCCTCATTAATGAGTCGAACAAACTGCAGTACCTGGTATACGGTTAATCCGCTTCGTAAGTAGGGGGCAAGGGTGCAACTGTGACAAATAGCACTCAGCGTTCACAGACATACGTGACAATTTGCACTCTTTAAACTGTGACAAACAGCCCTCAGGAGCTGTGACAAATTGCCCTCAAATTCTGCTTAACGAATAATTACGGCAAAAAATAAAGCGAGTAAGACGAATAATGGCAGAGGTGAACAGCAAAACTGTGACAAATCACCCTCAGACTGCCGGGTAGAATGTGACTAACCACCCTCAAATCTGTGACAGATTACCCTCGAGTTATTCGCCCGTCATGGAGGTGACATCCCGGAAGGTAAATACGATATGAGTAGTCTGACGGCCCTTCTTTTTCTCTATGTACGACAGGCGCATTGGGGTCCTGCTGTTGATTTCATCAACGCTGGCCTGCAGGAAACGACGGCGGAAGTCCGGCATACGCTGGTAACTTTGAGGTAGTTGGTAGCGCTCCATGATCCAGTCGATTTTCAGGGACACGACGCCTGAGCCATCCGGCTTACGGTACTGGCAAAGGGATTCGTATAAACGCATGGCATACGGATTGGTGATCTCTTTTGTTTCACTGAGTCTGAACTGCGTAAAACGGTTCTGTAGTCCAATGAAAAACGGAATGAGGTATGGGTTGATATGTACGCTGTAAAGCCCTCTGGATGGGCTGTGCGCACGTTTGATAAACCAGGGAAAAGATTCATATCCCTTTTCATCGCCGGCGTCTTCTTCAGGCCGATAGAAAACCACTTCCTTACCAGCAAACCCCTTCAATGCCTGCCGTATATCCTTACTTGCCTCAGCGGAGGTCAGTCCGAAAGTTTCAGCATATTTAGCAACATGAATTTCGCAGATACCATCATGTTCCTGCAGAGTACCGTCGGATTTTCTGATCTGGTCAACGAACAGATACAACATACGTTTTTGATCCCGGGAGAGACTGTATGCCGCCTCAGTCAGCTCGTTTGACTGGACAATACGCGGGCTATTTTTACGTTTTTTTGTGATTTATAACCGGTATTTCCACCATGACAGATCCATGTGAAGTGTGACAGGTTTTTAGATTGTCACATTAAATAAAAAAGAGTCAACAGGCAGGGATAACTTTGTGAAAAGCCGCATCGCCCGAGGGCAATTTGTCACAGAGTTGAGGGCAATTTGTCACAGATAAAGTGGTCATTTGAGGGTGATTTGTCACACTGAAAGGGCAGTTTGTCACAGCTACACCTCTGAAAGCCGCATGGATAAAGGGCTGTAAGCCCTTCTAAAAAAGTAAACCTAACAACTGTTTTAAAAATGTTTATAAAAATGTACCAGTGGATAAGTGGATAAATTCGGGGGCTCCCTTAAGACATCGAGCGTAAGCAGAATATATGAGTACTGTTCCCTGGTGCTTCCTCGCTCACTCGCGGGCTTCGCCCTGTCGTTCAACTGCGGCGAGCACTGCTTGCTCAATCATATCCACGGCCGGAATTTAGCATCCTCCCGGAAATAGCAGCCTCTTAACCTGGGGGGGGTTCCCATAGTTACCTATGCAGATTGACCTGGGATAAGCTTTTTTATCAGCGCGACGGCTTCAGCTTCCGGCATCGCAAACTGAACGCGGTGGCGTGCCGCTACATCGAGCGCAAACACTTTCGTATAGACTTCCGTCGAACTTATCGACTTGTGTCCCATGAGACTCTGCAGCACCTTCAGCGGTATACCGGCATACAACATATGCATGGCGTAACTGTGCCTAAACGTGTGCGGCGTCACCGGTACTGAGAATGTCACACCGTCGGCGGCCGCGGCTTCGACCGCCTCAGCAAGCCAGGTGCGCACGGTCCGATCGGTGATCTCCCAGATGCGGGCCTTCTCGGTTCGGCCGGTCCGCTTGTTGCGTCTTTCCAGCGGTATTTTCAGCGTGGCCACCATCATCTGCAGCTGGCTGACGTACTGGGTGTCAGAAAGCGGAACCAGGCGATGAGCCTGACTACCGGCCGGCGCTCGACCTGCCGTTCTGGCCGCTTTCTCGGTGCGCTGCTTGAGCGTGGCCAGCTGCACGAACGGATACGGTGCCGCCAGCGAAAAATCCCCCTGGTTAGCGCCAGCGCCTCGTTAATGCGGGCGCCCGTGTTCCAGAGGGTGGCCAGCAGCATCTTACGGTGCAGATCGGGCACATAGTGGAGCAGGGCGCTCACTTCCGGCGCCAGCAGATATCTCGGCAGTTCGTCGTGAACGATGGCCATCTGACGCAATGCCAGCGCTGCGGGATAATCAATGGCTACCGGGAGCACTGTTCCGGGAGACATCGAAGAGCCAGCTGGAACCAGGTTATTCATTTTCTTTGGTATCTTTTTTCATTGTACGGAATGGGCTGCTCGGTACCACTACTAACATAATAAGCAGAAGTCCGACACAACCCAGCCAGAAAGCTGGCGAAGTCACAAACAAAACAATTCCGTCGATGACAGTAGACACGATATTTACAGGCATAGACTCTATTCCTTTCATAGGGTCAGTTATTTCAGAACCGGAAAACTGACAGAATCAGTCACAATTCCAGGTTTCCGTTGCCATCATCAGCAATTGCATTGCTGTTCCTGAGAAAAGGGATAACACGGAGAAAGCCTGTGCACCCACACAATGATAGGTACCTCAGACCCCCCAGAACATCAGGTTGATGGCATTTTTAATATCATTCTCCCGGTGACTGAGGTCGGCCATTTCCTCGCCGATAACCGAAACCGGCACACTGGCCATATCGGTGGTCATCATGCGGTAACTTTCGTCGCCGGCATTCACCACCGGGTAAAGCTCACGTGAGACTTTATCGGACAGCAGGTGGGCGCTGATCAGCGGGATCACCATCCGGCGTCCCGGGGTGTCAATAATGTCACTCTGCACGTCGACGAACAGACGGTAGCGGCTCTCTCTTTTATAGGCGTAGACCTTAAACTGCATATCACCAGTCCCTGTTTTCGTCAGCAAACGATCCGTTAGCCTCGATAAAGCTGGCCACCTCAGCCATCCCTTCACGGTTTTCTTCCTGCCAGCGTTCGGCGCGCAGACGTCGGGCTTCGTTCTGCATGGTCGTACTGACCAGACCGGAGATATTCACGTCGTATGCCTTGAGCAGCTGATAGCTGTCGCTGTCCACTGTCACGGTAATTCGTTGCTTCATGATGCACCTCTTTTTTACATACTTCAGGTATGAGGTAAAGTATACATTCCCCGGCCGCAAAAATCTGCCCTGCATTGTGAATACTGTTAACCGGCTTACAGTGAAGGAGTTAACTGTAAGCTGCTGCAATATGCATGCTTTTTATATGTATTATGATGTGCATTTCAGTGATGCAGGGTTACATTCCGCAAAACGCATATTGTTAACCAGCCAATAGTTATACATTCATATTTTACATAATGTGATATTAACCTTATGTAATTACAACTCAGATTATAAAAACGGAACTGAATTACCGGACGGTCGTTCCGGTCAGATCCGACTTTTCACTTTCAGTGAAGTTTCCGGAAGTGTACCACGGTCAGGGAATAATCAAATCGGCGTTTCACGGTGGTGAGCGGGCGGTCACGGAGCAGGGGAGAGACACAGCATATAGCGTCATGATCAGATGATGACACCGCTACATCTTGTGTTACCGGGCCTCTGCACGCCGGTAGGGCTGAAGAAGATCCGGGACTACCTTTTTTCGGATCTGATGAGAAATAAGAAGAGAACGGTGCAGGTTTAGCAATACCTACATCACTTTCAGTAATAAAGGATGTATCACAAATTAAAGATACAAACTCAGTAAATTAATGACAAAAACATTGAATGCTAAGTTAGCATCTTGAGCAAAACAAATACTAAAGGAATGATGATGCTCAGTCAGCTTAACCTGCGTTTTCACAAAAGATTGATCGAGGCGCTGAAAGTGCGCGCCGTTCGCGAAAATACTTCGGTCAACGCCTGGCCGAACGCTTCCTCGATGACGGTCTGAAAACGGTTGCGCCCGACGACGGGTATTTTCAGCTGACCGCCGATCCGGAGGCCGCAGTCCGACAACTGTACCGGCATATCATTCTCGGCCAGACCTTAGGCACCGCGGCCGTCTCCCGGGATGAACTGCGCTTCATCCTGGTTCATGCCCGGGAAGCCTTTCTGTGCGGCCGGAACAGGGTGGCCACGCTCCCGGCCCTGCGCACCCTGATGGACATCACCCAGGATCTGCTGACCTGGCAGGCTGAGAACGACCGTCCGGTGGACGGACACTACCTGAAGGGGATCTTTCGCCTGGCGGGGGAGAACTGGACGGTAGAATTCGACGCTTTCCTAGTGGCGCTGCGCCCCGTGGTGGATCAGATGTATGCCGAACATCTGCTGCGCCCGCTGGAAAGACTGGCAGACGTGCCGGACGCCGTGCTGGCGGAAATCTTTACCCTGCCGCGGCTGAAAGCCGTTTTCCCGTTGGTTCTGCGCGGGCTGGACTGGACCGGACCAAAAGCGACAGCGCTGGCGCAGGATCTGCGCCCGGTGATCCCGGCCGTCACGCAAACCATTGAAGCCGGCACCCTGCGCCTTGATGGTTAGGAGATTGAATCATCGTTTCAAAAAATTCCTGGCCATGAATGTCGTCACCGGCAGCGCACTGACGGCGCGTGGTTGTGACTCTTATGTTAACAGAATACCGCTTTCGATTCTTTTTTGACCTGAAAGCCATTTTTCAGGCGCACTTATCCTGCTGCCTGTCCCTGAAGCCATCGTTTACGGTCGATATTATGCAGCCTTTCGGCCACTAACACCGAAGCGTGCCTGCCCGCTTCTGCGCTGACAAAGCGCAGCCGGTTACCGCACAGAATGCATTTGTACGGGTCTGTGCGCAGAAATTCCTTCATCAGCGCGGCGAATCCCGGTTTCTCCGGTTTTTTCCGTGCCTCCATCTCCAGGGCTTCATACACCTTTGGCAGCAGCTCGCCCCGTTTCCTGCTGGACAAAAAGCCGTAGTAGCGCACCATCTTAAAGTGCTTCGCCGGGATATGACTGATATAACGGTCAATCATCTCTTCCTGCGTCAGCGTCTGCTGCCGGTACTGCTGCGTACGGTGGTCGAGGTAATGATGTGCCACGGCCCCGCCGCTGTAGTGCCTGAGCTTTGCCGCCGACACCGGCGGTCGCTTCAGATACCGGCCCAGATATTTGACGCTACGCCATGCACCCCGGGTCTTCTTTGCGAAGTGGACCTTCCAGCAGCGCCCGTACTGCGCTTCCAGATAACGGCCCCACTGTTTTTTGTTCCGAATATGATCCAGCCCCGGCAGGCTGCCGGGGTTAATCAGGTCATAACTGTGGCGCAGCAGGCGGGTGACCGCCCCGCGCCAGATGACCTCCACGGCGTGCTTCTTAAAGAAGATATCGCGCCAGACACCGTGTTTAACGTCGGGGCCACCGCGGGTGACGGAGAGGTGTATGTGTGGATGCTGGTTGAGCTGGCGGCCGTACGTATGCAGGGCGCAGAAGATACCGATCTCCACGCCCTGTTTGCGGGCCCAGCGTAGCATGGCCCGGGTGGCAGCACGGAACAGGGCATTGAGCAGAGGCCAGTTGTTATTGAAGAAGGGCCACAGAAGGTGGGGCATGGTGAAGGTGATGTGCTGCCAGTCACAGTCGGGCAGAATATGCTGTTGCTCTGTAATCCACTGCTCCGTGGCTTTATGCCCGCAGGCGCTGCATGCCTTTGACTTGCAGGTCTGGCAGAAGAAGCGGGAGTGTGTGCAGTCAGGAGATGAGCAGCAGTAGCGCTTCACGCCCATCGCTGTGGTGCCGCAGGCGAGCATGCGCTCAACGCAAAGTCGTGTCCAGGGCGTGACGCGGCCCCCGAACCTGGCGAGGAACCTGTTCCAGGCGTCATCGACGGTGAAGAGCAACTTTGCGGGGCGCGGAATGTACATGCCGCAGAGTATAAAACGGGACTCTGTACCTGCAAACCATCGGAATCGCGAAGCGGTGACGCTCGCCCTGTAAGGGCGCTACTGTTCTAATCGTTTCTCATCCGTATCCGGAGCGGTCCGTTATGATTAAAGGGCTACAGCAGGCGGCTGAGAGCGTAGATGGAGTCACTGTTCGTAACCTTGAAACGCTCTATGGTTTCGATACGCGCAAGATAAACGGTGATGAGGAGAGGCGTGTCACACGCCAGAATGACAGGATAGTGTTTATCTTTCCCACTCACTGGTTCAATATCACCCCAATGATGAAAGCGTATATGAATGACACATGGGGTAGCGTTGGCCCGGATTTATGGAAGGGTAAGGAAATGCTTATTGTTACTACTGCTGCCGGTGACGACTCAACATACGGAAAAAATGGCAGAACAGGTACTGAGCTTGCCGATATTTTCACACCCATGGAAGCCAGTGCATTACATGCGGGCATGACATGGCTCCCGCCACTTGTTTTTCAGGGGGTGAGAACCAGCCAGTTGCCTGAATACCAGCGCCAGCTGATTGAACGCCTGACAAAGTAGAAATCTGCCTTCACAGAAGGCGGCTCTTATACTGGCGACTGGTATAGTGACTGCCCTGGACGCTGTGGAGCAACACTCCTGTTGGCTTACCCCGAAGCGGCCAGGCCATCTGCAACGCTTTGACCGTGAGTGCTGAGTCCGGCGACGTCGACATAGCCCAGCCCACCGGTTTACCGGCGAACTATGTGTATCATTTGTAGGGGAGGGCATATGTACTGAACCCCAGATTTGACCGTGCCTGTAATTTGTTTATAGTATTGAGCGGCTTTGGTTTGGTCCTGGCTCAAACTCTATGCCTCTCATTTATCCCGGGCATCAGACCCGGCAATACATCCACTCTCGCTTTGGAGAAGCTGACAAACGCTATGCGTATTACGCCACCCTGAGTTTTCTTTCCTCCGTTGTACTGAGCGAGCCTCAGAACGCACTCAATATCATCCCGTCTGCGGATGTGCTTTATCGTACGTAAAAATGCTGCCCTCCAGGGCTGACTGTATCTAAAAACTGAGAAATTAATATGTTACTGTCCTCGACGCGTAAGGACTGGCTGGGTAACGTCCGTGGTGACGTTCTGGCCGGTATTGTTGTCGCGCTCGCACTCATTCCAGAAGCGATCGCCTTTTCCATTATTGCCGGTGTAGACCCCCAGGTGGGCCTCTACTCGGCGTTCTGTATTCCTCTCGTTATGGCCTTCTTTGGCGGACGTCCGGCGATGATTTCTTCATCCACCGGTGCAATGGCGCTGCTTATGGTGACGCTGGTGAAAGATTATGGTTTACAGTATTTACTGGCCGCTTCCATACTGACCGGGGTATTCCAGCTGATAGCCGGTTACCTGAAGCTCGATGGACTAATGCGTTTTGTTTCACGCTCAGTGGTCACGGGATTCGTTAATGCGCTGGCAATACTGATTTTTATGGCGCAGTTGCCCGAATTAACCAACGTGACCTGGCATGTTTATGCCATGACTGCGGCAGGGCTGGGGATCATCTATATCTTCCCTTATATCAACAAAACCATTCCTTCACCGCTTGTGTGCATCGTGGTGCTGACCGGCATTACCATGTGGCTGCATCTGGATGTACGAACCGTCGGGGATATGGGGAAACTTCCCGACAGTCTGCCGGTCTTCCTGCTCCCGGACGTGCCCTTAAATCTCCAGACGCTGCTCATCATACTGCCATATTCTGCGGGGCTTGCCGTGGTGGGGCTGCTTGAGTCGATGATGACCGCCACTATTGTGGATGACATGACCGACACGCCAGGCGACAAAAACAGGGAGTGCAAAGCTCAGGGCATAGCAAACATCTGCACATCCTTCATCGGAGGAATGGCAGGCTGCGCGATGATAGGACAATCCGTTATCAACGTAAAATCCGGTGGCCGCGGACGGCTTTCAACCCTCACGGCGGGCGTGGTGCTGCTTTGCCTGATTGTGTTCCTGCGCGACTGGGTCTCCCAAATCCCGATGGCAGCGCTGGTTGCGGTGATGATTATGGTTTCCATCGGGACATTCTCCTGGCGCTCCATTGCCAACCTGCGGACACACCCCCTTTCAACCAGCGTGGTCATGCTTGCCACTGTCGCGGTTGTGGTGGCAACACATAATCTGGCCTTCGGCGTGCTGACCGGCGTACTGATTGCTTCGCTCAACTTTGCCACTAAAGTATCCCGGTTCATGCGTGTAACCTCAGGTCTGGAGGGGACCAGCCGGGCGTATACCGTCACCGGCCAGGTATTCTTTGCATCAGCAGACCGCTTTACCAGCCACTTTGATTTCCGTGAAGCGATTGAGAATGTGGTGATAGATGTTTCACATGCCCATTTCTGGGACATCACGTCCGTCAGCGCCCTGGATAAGGTGGTCATTAAGTTCCGAAGAGAGGGCACTGGGGTGGAGATACGTGGGATGAATGAAGCCACCAGCACCATCGTTGACCGGTTTGGTGTTCACGATAAACCTGAAGAAGTCGAAAAACTGATGGGCGGTCATTAACAGACCGGAGGGAAAACTATGAATAATACTGTTACAGCCTGTGTGGACGGTTCACTTTCAACGCGGTCAGTGTGTGAATATGCGGCGTGGGCAGCCCGCACTTTGCAATCACAGCTCGCACTGTTGCACGTTATCGAAAAAGACAGCACCCCGGTAGTGTCAGACCTGACCGGCACTCTAGGCATAGACAGTCAGCAATTGCTGACCGATGAGCTGGTAGAAATCGAAGGGCAACGTAATCGCCTGCTGATGGCCCAGGGGAAAGCAATACTGGAAAGTTGTGCTGAACTGCTTCAAAAACAGGGAAGCCCGGATGTGCTTTTGATGCAAAAACACGGTACACCGGATGAAGTTCTGGCAGAGCTGAGCGACCTTCGTCTCATGGTGCTGGGGCGTCAGGGCAGCCAGCATCCGGTAGGCTCTCATCTGGAAAGCGTTATTCGTCTGCAAAAGAAACCCCTGCTGGTTGTTCCGGAGAACTACTCAGCGCCTTCCAGAGTTATGTTGGCTTATGATGGCAGTGAAGAAAGCAGGAGAAACCTGGAACGTCTGACGATGAGTCCCTTACTCAGGGGGCTGGAATGTCACCTTGTCATGGTAAACGGTAAGAAGGAAGAGCTGCTGACCGCACAGAAAATTTTATGTGACGCGGATATAGAAAACAGCACAACACATCTTACCGGGCAATCAGTCGGGGATGCGCTTATTCGTTACGCCGGTGAAAATGCTGTCGATCTGATAGTGATGGGGGCCTACGGTCATTCCAGGTTGCGGCAGTTCTTTATCGGTAGTCATACCTCTGAAATGCTGCAAAAGATGCAACAACCGCTTCTGATCCTCCGTTAGCAATGAAAAAGGGCGGGTACCCTCGCCCTACTTCATGAAGTGGGATAGCGAAGCTTTACATGTCCGCCCTGTGCGGAAAAATCTACAATAAGCGAATGCGTAAAATTAACGATGAGATGTCGCTGCGGAGTAAACCTAAAATGGTGGCCATTGGTGCGCTGATGCGGAAACTGGTGCACTGGTGTTATGGCGTACTGAAGACCGGAACCGTTTTTAATGAAGAAGGCCTGAAACAAGTACTGTCAACCTGACTGTACCAGGCTGGCATTAAAACCAGGACAACGCTCACGCCAGTAAGTGAGCGCAATACACTATGAGCGAAAAACGGAAGCTGATAAAAAACAGACGATATCGTGGTGGGGAGTTTAACTGCAGGAAATCATCATCGCCGCCGGTGCCGCCAGCAGGGCGCTGGCGGATTTCACCATTTCCGTAGTGAACGCTGGCGTCTCCTGAATACCTGCTTTGCCAAACAGGTATTTACGGTTTTCCTCGGCTTTGCCCACCGCATCTATTCTGTTCCTGATATCTGTTTCAGCCAGTTGACGCTGATGTAGAGACTCAGGATTTAATACCTCTACAGAGGATATATACAGCGGGCTGGCTCCACTCCCTGCCGGGAATCTCACAATGACATCGTCATTTCTGGCGGAGGAGGTATAGCCGGCTGGACCATAAACCCCCTGTCCGCTAATGATTCCTCTGGCGTTTGGAACAAAATTCTTGGGAAACAACTTGGAGTCATTAATATCGTTAGTAGTGAAAATAAGAGGTGGAAGCCCGGGCGCAATGGTTGCCTGATAAGTTTTCTTCAGGAATCGGTCTGTTTGTGGTGTCTTGTCCTTCACGAGACCGGCATCCACCACACGAACAGACATGGATTTTCCTCCTGTCACCACCAGGTACTGATTCCCCCCGGATACCAGATCGGTCAGACGCCGCTGAACGTTCACTGTTCCTCCTGGTGCGGGTAACGCATTTACCGGCACATCTGTGACGGCATTTAAGGGCTGGATTGTCATTACGCGGGAAATTTTTTCCGGGTGTGGGGATTCTGGCTCCAGCCGGGCATAAGGCACAACGGCAGGCCTGGAGGGGTCAGGTAACCCCGAAACCAGTCCCCGGTCGAGAGTGGCCATGGCGGCAGGCACGGGCTCCTGTTCCCGATAAGCTTCATAGAGACTGATGGTCCAACCGGGCCAGTCACCATCTTCTGTCAGTATATCCAGAACAACCCTTACCGGAACACCATATACAAGGTAGCCCTGGTTAGAAGCCACGCCTGCCATATCGTAATCAGCCCAGCCCGGCCCTAAGGTTGATGGCGGCAGATAAGAAGTATCAGGGGGAGTATATCCGTTTGACGGCCATACAGTCAGAATATCACCAGCCTGACTTCCCGTGGTGGGCGCCACCCAGTGCCCCGGACCGTCTTCATCAGCAGGAAGCCATACATTACCCGGCAATGGTGGTACCCCACCGTTGAAATTATACTCATCCATGAATCAGACCTCCCGACCCACACGTTCTTCCAGCGCTGCCAGACGTTGCTCAAGAGAAAGTCTGGCTTCCTTCTCCAGGATCCGGGCCTGATGTTCTTCCTTCAGTGCTTCAACCAGCAGGGCGACCACGCCATTGATGTTGATACTACGCGCATCCGGCAGCACGCTGCCATCATTGAGCGTCAGCGTTGTCTGCGTCACCGCCTGCGGCAGCACTGCCTCCACTTCCTGGGCAATCACCCCGGCTTCTGGTTTCCCCTGTTTGAGATAGGTGTAACCGCCGATGCGGTCGAGTCTGTCCAGCGCATTATCGATTTTTTTCGATGTCCGTTTTCATGCGGGCATCAGAGCTGCTGTTCCAGACACCGTTGGTGTAGGCCTGCCCGTCGTTACGGAATTCGTACCAGCCCTGTGCGCCGCCATTGGCCACATGCAGTCCCAGAAAGTGATGCTGTCCGATACGCTCCTGATGATAGAAGTCGGCGGCTAAATCGCTCGCACCCTGTAAATGAACACCGTTGGTTATTCTCTCAGTACTGCTGATATTTTTGTTTCCACCTGCCCAGAACCAGCCATCCGGATTACGTTTGATAAATTGTCCGGCAGCCCCACAGCGTAGCGAGGACGAAGAAGCATTACGGCTTTAGCCGTAATAATCCCCTTAGTGTGGTTTTCTACATCACTGGACTTCAAATCCCTGAACAGGTTTAGATCCTATTAAATATTAAAAGTAATGTCGGGTCGGTGGTATAACGTTAAACCTGAGCCGGGCAGAATGCACCGCAGCAGCGCCAGCCCCACAACGCGTCTCGATCCGGTAAAATGGAAGGACACCGTCCGCTAGCGTCACGACACGACACGACAAATACATCAACTCATAATTAATGATGTAATTGATTGATATTCAACATAAAACGCATTGTCGGCGCTTTGAGGTGTATAGCATTTGCTATACGTTGGTGTTGTGTTATTCTTGTATAGCAATTGCTATACAAGAGAGGTGTGTATGAAATCAGATGTTCAACTCAACCTAAGAGCTAAGGAGTCTCAGAGGGCACTCATCGATGCCGCTGCAGAAATCCTTCATAAATCGCGAACCGACTTCATTCTGGAGATGGCCTGCAAGGCTGCGGAGAATGTGATCCTTGATCGCCGTGTTTTCAATTTTAATGACGAACAATATGCAGAGTTCATCGATATGCTCGATGCACCAGTCGAGGATGAGCCCGCCATTAATAAACTACTGGCAAGGAAACCTCAGTGGGATGTGTAACTGCACCCGAGCCGTTATCCAGCGCCCATCAACTGGCAGAGTTCGTCAGTGGAGAAACGGTACTCGATGAATGGCTAAAACAGAGAGGTTTAAAAAATCAAGCTCTTGGCGCTGCCCGAACGTTCGTTGTTTGCAAGACGGGTACGAAGCAAGTAGCTGGTTTTTACTCTCTGGCCACCGGTAGCGTTAACCATACGGAAGCGACTGGTAGTCTTCGGCGTAATATGCCAGATCCTATACCGGTGATTATACTCGCTCGCTTGGCGGTAGATGTCTCATTGCACGGAAAAGGAGTTGGCGCCGATTTACTTCACGATGCGGTTCTACGCTGTTATCGCGTAGCTGAGAATATTGGCGTTCGTGCAATAATAGTTCACGCACTTACTGAGGAAGCCAAAGGTTTCTATACTCACCATGGATTTAAGGTATCGCAAACTCATGAGCGGACTCTGTTCCTTAAGCTTCCATGACTGCTTACTGGAGTGGGGTATTTCTCGGGATTATTTCACCCAGTCTTCCAGATCAGGTCCGACACCTGCTCAAATTCCCGCACATTATTCGTCACCAACTCGGCGTCGGTCACCCTCGCAGTCAGACAGTCCGGCCCGGACTATTTTTCAGAAAGCCGCGTAATGCCGCCCTGTACAAATGGCTGACATCTGGCTGAGGCTTTCTTCAGTTCGTTAGATCTGTTCTGGTCATAAACCCGATCCAAAGGAATAAACTGAAGCATATTTCTGTATGGTTCCCTGACGGATTCAGGGCACAGCAGTCTGACGTTGTTAAGGGAATAAACCATAATACCCTGCACCGTGTAACTTTTACCAGGGATCTTATCGGCAACATGCCAGTCCTGATTGCTGAAATGTGAGACCGGAAACTTACTTTCTTCCACCTGAAAACGCCGTGTCTGCCAATCCGAAATACCCGCAAATGCCATCGTTTTGTCGATGAGGACAGGATAAAACGATGACACAAACATACTGGTTATGAAGAGCCAGAGGCTCACTGAGACAAGTGTAAACCTGATATGCCATGACTCATTCTGTGCAGCTTTATCAGTATTTACATACACCGCACCGGGCAACATTAACAATACGCCTAACCCCGAAATCAAGGTGGCAAGTTTCAGTATTGTGAGAATGCTGTCCCCCGCTACCTGCTTATCTACCCATCTGATAATGGTAAGGACGCAAAACGTGAAGCAAAGGATAATGGCGAAAATGAGAAGCGGACTGCCGATGAAAAGCCAGCAAGCTGTTTTCCGTCGAGCTTTAGCACGCTGAAACTCCTGAGCAGTTTTTGCCGCCTGTCTGAGAAAAAGGTAGTTGATCAGAACGACCGATGAGCTCCCTGCTAGTGAAAAAAGCCATCCCAGTGCAGGCTCATAATTAGGGTAGCCGGCGGAAAGATAAGCCCATAGAAAAAACGTAAAAACAGTCAGAGGAAAAGACAGCAGGGCAGCCAGAGATATCCTTCCTTTTATGTCACGATAATTGTGAATTGTTATCACATTTTTCGGTAAGGACAGGCAAAAAATTAGTGAAGGCAGGAAAAAAATCAACCCGGCCCCTGTTGTTGTCAGTATCATAAAAATAAAGACGTAATTAAATATCCCCGTTACTGACAGGTTCTCTGTAAATAACGAGCCGTTATTAAAATAACCAAGGTATGTTCTTATAATAATAAGAGACAGTACAGCAGGCATTAAGCTGATAAGCCAGGCGGTCTTTTTCATTGTCATTCCTGTGATCTGGAGGCCAGAAGGGGCGAAGAACTTTCCTCTGAAAAGAGGGGGAGTAAGGCATTTCTGATTTTCTGCCAGGTCTCTTTATTCGGAGCCGATGGGCTTTTTGCGCAGGACATGGTTGAAAGAAAGGCTTGGCAAAATTTAGGATCACTTTTATCAGTCGCTGCACTCAACAGCATGCCATCTGGCTGTATGGAAATTCCTACAGTACTTTTTTTTCCCCTGTATGACTGAATGTCAGAAAACTGATCATACACCGCATGGGATATCTGTTCCGCATAGAGCTGGTTCTTATGCAGCAGAGTCCGGCTCGTTACGAAAGGTTCCAGGGCCGGGTTGCGTTGTTCTCTGTCGCCGGTACAGGCGATCAGCAGAAAAGAGAGAAATAAAAGAATCCGCCTGATATATTCTATTGCCATTGTGGACGTCACAGTACTGTTTTGAAAATTAGATATTAATACTGTTTTTTAACAGACGTAAACGCCCAGTAATAATGGTCTTCCGGTAGCCTTTTGCACAGTGAAGAACCAAATGGGGCATCGGCGCTAACTTTCGCTGAGATCAGAAAATGATGTTCTCGGAACTCCCCCAAAAAGAGAGCAAGTGTATGTAAGCGCTGTATTCCATCCGCTGGCTGGATGAATTTTACGATCCGCTGCAGGCAGGCAAACTCGAAGTTGCCCGTACCATGCTGCAGAACGGCATTGACCGCAATACCGTCATTAAAATGACCGGTCTGACGGAAGACGACCTGGTGCAGATCGGCCACTAATCCCCCTCCCTGGCACTTCCTGTCCGGCCATCAGCGAATACTTGGTGAGTCATAATCAGGTTCTGCCTGCCAGCCACAGCGATTAAACAGCTTCATCGCTCCCGCCACATTAACTGCCAGACGCACTGTTAGCGGATTTATCTGTCGCCATTGCAGTTAGGACGTGTGCGCGACAGGTAGGTAACATGGTTTGAAATATACCTCGAAAACCTATCGCTTTTATCAGTGGTTTTATCTTCGATATTCATGCTAGTCAAAGGTATGAATAGAGCGGTTTTGATGTATTCAACAAGGTCCTATCAGAGACCATTAAGCCTGTACTTCCTCCCCAAGGAGGTCTTTTTTCTTGATTGAGATCATTTTTTTTACATTAAACGCAGGACTATACTCGTATAGTAAAAACATTTATATTATATAAATATGAGAATGGATATCATATTTTAGATAATAATGAAAAGGAGAGGGGGGTGAACGATAACTTTTTCTACCTCAGCATTGGCAGCTTACTTCTGTTTATTATTGCTATACCTCTTGCACGACAAAAAGTTAAACCGAATCGATGGTATGGTGTTCGTACCTCATTAACTTTAAATAATCCTAAGATCTGGTTTCAGGCCAACCGTATTTATGGGCTGTCGATGATCGTTTCTGTTTTTGTCTTTTTCTTAGTGTCAGTGTTGTCAGGCATCTGGCGCAATGGTGACAGCAACGCTGACCTCATTCTTGTGTTGTTTATCATTGAAGTTTCAGTGCCTGTAGTCGTTACATTTTTGAAACTCATTGTAATGAAAAAGGAATGATACAGCATGAACGAAACAAGTGATTTTCTTAATTCCATAGGGAAAATTCGAGCTAGCGTTGCCTGTAATAAAATCTTAATCGATGATTTTTTGGCTCAGCCGATATTAGCGATAAAACAGAACAATATCGATTTTTTTATCCGCAAGGGGGGGGAAGAGATCCTTTTTTCTGACTACCTTGCGAGCGTCTCTGATTCAGCGAGAACAGTTATTATCCAGTCGGTTATTGGCATTAATCAGCAGAAAGATATCCCTCACGATGGCGGGCTGAATGAGTTGGATGACGATGATGGCTGGATTGATGAAGTCGGCGGAGGTGCTGCGGCGGCCCTTGCCGCGGTAGTGGTTAATGCGCTGGCGCTGGCCAATGCCAATGCTGTGGCTAATGCCAATGCTCTGGCCAATGCCAATATTATGGCTAATGTGAATGGCTGGGCCGGGGCGGGGGGAGTAAGCGCATCATCTTATCATCAGGCTGATAACGGGTTGTTGGCGCAGATTATTCTTCGTAACGGCGCACTGTCATCCAGCTTGCAAACCGTTTTAGAACAGCGCGGGCTGAACGTGTATCGTCAGGCTACTCTGATCAAGCATCTGGCAGAAAAATCACTCCGTACCAATTTGTTGCACAATGGCCAGAATGATATTTCCACTGTTGCGTATAAGGAGTTCAATATTACCCTTTCGCTTTCCTGCAACGCAGAAGGTTATCAAATTATTCACGCCGATCTTCTTCACTAAATAGATATCAGCAAGCCATGGCACTTTCAGAGATTGTGGAACGAATACGTATGTCCAAATTGAGCCAGTTTACCATCCTTACAACCAACAGATGCACTGCGTTTTGTGACCATTGTTCTATGTATTCTTCACCGCAGCGTCGGGGAAAAGTTGCATTATCGACTATTACACAAACCGTTGATCAGTTAATGATCGACGAAAACCACCCCGAAGTGGTGGTATTTGCTGGCGGTGAACCGACGCTGCTGCGCAACGATCTTTTTGATGCCATCGCGTATTGCCATGAGAAAGGCCTTAAAACACGTATTGTGACGAATGCATCGTGGGCAACCACGATGCAAAAAGCTGAGGCGATGATTAATACTCTTCGCGAGTGTGGATTATCCGAGGTGAATTACAGCCTCGATGATTATCATGCCCGGGATATTAATTATGAAAATGTCTTTAATGCCTGGCGCGCAAGCAAGAACAAGGGCTTTGACAGCGTGGTGATCGCCAACTGTTATGGCCACAACTCGACGATCACCAGTGATTTTATCCAACAGCAACTTGGGGAAACAATCCCGGTTTATTGGGATGAGCATGGCACGCCGCAACATTCGATGTCGCGTAGTGCAGATGGTACCTGTTATTTAATTTCCAATGCGCGCTTACAGCGCTTGGGTCGGGGTATTGCGGTCGCCGAGCGGGACATTATTTATCCGCGTAAGCAATCCATCCTCAATCTGAAATGCCCCTGGGCGGTGAACAGTGCCGCGTTATCCGCAGGCAGTCACCTGCTGGCCTGTTGCGGGATCAACGCGCATGGTAACGAATTCCTCGATTTTGGCGATGTTCGGGATGCAAACGTCGCGGCGTTGCTCCGCCAAGGGGAACAGAGGTTGGTTATTCAGGCGATTCGAAAATTTGGCCCCTGGTTTTTGATGAAATTCGTCAGCGATATTGCGACGCAACCGCTTTTCAAACCCCGTTACGCTTCGGTATGCGAGATCTGTGAGGACGTGGTGAATATCGCTGAGTCCCGCCAGATATTAAGAGATTACCTCCCGGAAATTTACCCTCTTTACGAAAACATATGAAAAACCTGACGCGTTATT
Source organism: Klebsiella sp. PL-2018 (assembly GCF_019048985.1). Taxonomy (NCBI): domain Bacteria; kingdom Pseudomonadati; phylum Pseudomonadota; class Gammaproteobacteria; order Enterobacterales; family Enterobacteriaceae; genus Klebsiella; species Klebsiella sp. PL-2018. The sequence goes on along the minus strand of NZ_CP077677.1, from coordinate 43,325 downwards.
TAAATGACATCGGTTATGCCGAGCTCTGTAGCTCCTTCTTTCCCGGAACACCACGCCTCACCCGTTGGGCGGCAATAAACGATCTCATTTCCGATGCCCGCTTGCATGCATTTTACCGGCTGCTGCTGATCAACGAGCCTGTCGAATTGAGCGCCTTCTCGGCGCAAGAACTGGCGTTACTTGCCCCCCTGATAGCGCGCGAGATCCTGCAGCGCGATCGGCAGGTACTGCAGAGCCGCGGGTTTTCATTATTTATGGTGCTGGGTAACTGGCTACTTTTTGAAACCCCTGACACCAATCCAAAAATCTATTACGGTGATGACTCCTTTGGCTTGCTCACGCGGTTGCGTCCTGTGGTAGAAGGTACCACGCTAGATTTGTGTTCCGGGCCTGGCGTGCAGTCCATCTATTGTGCCGCAAAAGCTGCACGTGTGGTCTCGGTTGAAATTAACCCCTTGTCTGCCGCCGTGGCAGAGATAAACCGCAGCCTCAACGGGCTGGAAAACTGGGATATCCTGGTCGGCGACCTCTACAACGCGCTGCAAAGCGACGCGCAATTTGACCACATTGTCTGCAACCCGCCGCTGCTGCCGTTCCCCGATGAGCTGCCCTATCCCTTTGTCGGGCACGGCGGTAATGATGGTTGGGCCGTGACGTGGCGAGTGCTGGAAGGATTACCCCGTTACCTGAAACTAGGAGGACAGGCGCAGATCATTGGTACAACGTTAAGCGACGGGGTGGAGCCCGTGGTAATGGCACGGTTAATCGACTGGGCGAAAGCCAGCCAGATGGATTGCCAGCTCACAATCCTGTCTCAGCACCGTATGGCACCTGGGTACGAATATTTTGAGGGGCTGGCTTTCTCCTCGGCGGCGATGAATGTAGGTGAACTTGACGACATAAAAGCGAAGCTGACGCATTTCCTTGCTGAAAATCATGCCACGGCGTTAATCAGTACGGCTCTGCATATCCAGCACGGTAGCGGGAAAGTGAAAGTCTTGGATTTGTTTGACAGTGCCCATCCACAGCAGGGGCTGTGGTATGTGTAATAATCTGTCAGGTCCGGTATGAGCAGCGTTACTCATCATTTGCAACCCAGCCTGGTCCCATTTGACACCCGCAGGCAACCGGGCTGCCAGCTTATCTTTCGCGATCGGACTCTGGAATTACATGATGAGGCCGTGTTGCGCCGTTTTTCATGGACGGTGGATACCGAAGGATCTCGATGCGAGCTGGCAGGTAAAACCTTTTACGGCGAGCGCTATGGGGGCAGCGGCATCGGTGTGCATGGCGGTGGGGCGCGTTGCGGCTTCGATGGTGAGCGTTATCAGCTTAAAGGAATTGGACCCAATCCGCTGTTGGGGGTAATCGGCGAGGATGATGTCGGGCAGAGCGATGGCGAGCTTACGCTCTCTGCGGCGCTCTATGAGATGATCTGGAGCCGCATTCTCGACACGGTATTGCCATTCGGGGCGAATCGTTGCTTGGCTATCCTTGCTGTACCCGCACATTCTACGTTTTCCCGTGCGTTGCTGCTGCGCGAGGGTTATTTACGCCCGGCCCATTTCGAGCGTGCGGCCTACTTTCGCGGTGGCGCACAGGGTGGTCGCCATGAACAGGCCGCCGATGTCAGGCGCACGGTGCAAATGTGCCGACAGCTGCCAGACATCTTAGCCGACACCTTTCATTTGTGCGGCGATACTGAGCACTGCTTGGCTGAAGGGCTGGCTGAGTTCGCCCGCAGGCAGGCGGCGCAAATAGCCTGCGCCACTTCGCGGTTTTTGTATCACAGCATCTCTTCATCTAATTTTTCGCTGGACGGTAAGTGGCATGACTTTACCTCGCTTTCACCGCTGGATCCCCGTCATTTGCCTGTGGATTTCGGCATGGATAGCGCATGGGCAACACTGTGGGGGCAATTTGCTTTGGTGGCAGATGTGCTCGGATCATGGATTTTCCATTACGCCAAATATACCCACCTTTCTCAGTCTACCATGCAGGCACTGACGCGCGATGTCCTGACGGAATTTGAACAGACGCTGCATCAGCAGTATGCCTTCAATTTGTTGTGCGTGATGGGCATCCCCCGGCTGATAGCGCAAAGTATCTACAGCGAAACCGCCGTGCAGACGTGGGCCACCTCGCTGCTGGCTATCCTGCCTTCGTTGCCTTTCTGGATGCAACCACCTGCGGCAGCACTGCCTCTGGCTGCGATCAGTTTTAGCCGTGCGGCTACTGCGCCAACACAGGCGGGCTTTTTTCAGCAGACACGGGTTGCGACTTGGTTATCCCAGCGTGAAACTGTTCGTCGCCGGGCCATTGTTGTTGCGCAAGAGCACGGTATCGCAGCGCAGGATCTCGCCCTAGCGGTCGATATCAATGCGGCAAAATTTCTCTGCCCACGCCAGGCCGTAAGTTGGAGGGCGATGATTGATTCTCTTGATGGCATTCTTGTTGACGCGGATCTTGCCCTGAATGAGAAAGTCGACATTTTACTGCCCTGGTGTGAAGCGCGGGTTGCCCACTGGCGCTTTCATCTTACTGCCGACGCAGGTATGCAAACGATCTGCTGGCAGGGCAACAATACCGTCGTGATCTTTGATATGCAGGCGGGGTCATTCAAGGTTTCAACCGGGGGGCGGTCACGTCAGGTCGCTCCGCAAGATCTGCACGCATTTATGGCCACGTGCGAGGCAGGGCGCGCGTTTCGCGATTACTGCCAGCAGGTGCAGTTGTGCCTGTTTCCTGAGGGGTAAAAGGCGAATGAGCATCCAGTATTGGCGCAAAAAAGATGAACAAAAAGCAATGCAGTTGGGGGCCATTGCCAGCGTCATTGCCCGACACCCAATGTATGGGCGATGTCCGGCCAACTGGCTGGGGGCTTGGATCTTTAATGCGCTGGAGCATCAACAAGCTTACGTCTATTTTCGCAGCGGTCTGCCTGTTGGATTTATGACATGGGCTTTTTTGCAGGAAGAGACCTTAGCCCGACTGATTTACAGTGATTATGTGCTGCACTGGAGCGAATGGTCAGAAGGCGATTATTTGTGGCTGGTGGATTTTTGCATGCTGGAAGCTCTGTCAGAGCCTGAACTAATTGAACTGCTCAGCACCGTGTTTGCCGGGTACCGGACGGTGTACTGGTGTTCCCGCCAGGCTAAAAGCCAGACCATTTATCGTCTACATATTGACCGGCGTCACCTTAGCGTAATGGATAGCATCCGGTTTGTGGAATTGCTGGGGCAACCCACGCGTGAGAGTGCCTCATGACTCATCAGCGCAATCCGTTGTTTCGTCAGGAGGCAGTGGAAGCTCAACGGACCCCGGCAATGAGCGAAATTGTGCTTATCCGGCCTGTTTCATCAACTCTGATATTGACTATTAGCCTGTGTGCGGCGCTGGCCATTGTGCTGTTTATGATGCTGGGTAGTTACGCTAGGCGTACAACTGTCGAAGGGATCGTAGTACCAGATAAAGGGTTGGTGAAAATCTACCCGCAACAGCCGGGCGTGGTAGTCAATAAAGCGGTACATGAAGGGCAGCCTATCAAAAAAGGTGACCTTCTTTATACAGTTTCCACCGACTTGCGCAGTATGGCTGATGGTGAAACACAAGCCGCGCTGGTTAATCAGGTGCGTAATTATAAAAAATCCCTGCAGGAAGAGAGCGAAAAACTGCAACGTATGCAGTGGCAGGAAAAACAAAATACGCAGGAGAAACTCGTTAATTTGCGAACGCAATTGGCGCGGGTTAACACGCAGATTGCTACACAACAAACGCGTATTTCACTAGCGAAAGATGTTAATAACCGCTATCAGCAATTATTGACGCGCAACTACATCACCCGCGATCAGTTCCAGGTGCACCAGGACGCGCTACTTGATTTGCAATCCGATTTGCTCTCCTTTGAGCGGGAGCAGGTAAGTATTACTAGTGCTATCAACGATGCGACTACCGAATTAACCAATTTAGATCTGAAACAGCAAAACCAGCTATCGCAAATTGAACGCAGCGTTATTGACTCCAACACCACCTTAATTGCGCTGGAATCGCAACGCGAAATTGCCGTCAGCGCGCCGATCGACGGTACCGTGACGGCAACCATTGCCGAGGTTGGGCAAAGTGTTGATACTCAACACCCGGTGGCAACCATTATTCCCGATGATGCGCACTGGCAGGTGCGGTTATATGTGCCCAGCGGCGACATTGGTTTTATTAAACCTGGCGATGCGGTTTTGATTCGTTATCAGGCTTTTCCTTGGCAAAAATTTGGTCAATATCGCGCCAGAATAGCGTCGATTACGCTGGCGGCTTTATCGGCGGCCGATCTGTCGCGGGAAGAGCTGCCCACGCTGGTGGCCAATAGCGGCGGCACTACGTTTTACCGTGTCACCGCCAACCTTGATGAGCAGCGTGTCCATGTCTATGGCGAGCCACAGCCATTGCAGGCGGGGATGCTACTAGAAGCCGATATTGTGCAGGAGCACCGGCGTATTTATGAGTGGATGCTGGAGCCTGTTTTCAGCATGACGGGAAAACTATAACGCGCAGACTATGCAGATATTTGACCGATTATCCCCCGGCTTTGGCCGTAAATTACCGATGATTTTACAAACTGAGTCCACAGAGTGCGGGCTGGCATGTATTGCTATGATAGCGGGGTATTACGGCCATCACCTTACCCTTGCTGCTCTGCGGTCACGTTTTGCCGTGTCACTGAAAGGCACCGACCTGCGCACCGTGATGAAAATTGCGCAAGCACTGAATCTTGGTACCCGGGCAATGCGTATTGACTTGACAAAATTATCACAACTGCGTTTGCCCTGTATTTTGCACTGGAATTTCCGTCACTTTGTCGTGCTGAAAAAAATGACCCGCGACGGAGCGATCATTCATGATCCCGCCTGTGGTGTCGTGAAGATCACGCGGGGTGAGTTATCCCGAAACTTTACCGGCGTGGCGCTCGATGTATGGCCTACGGAGCAATTCGAGTCGCGCCCGCACGAGCCTCGCATCAGGTTGCGCACGCTGTTTGGTCCGCTCAAAGGTCTGGGCAGCTCGCTGGTGCTGATTGTTCTGCTCGCGCTGTGCCTGGAAGTTTTTTCTTTGATTCAGCCGCTGTTTTTGCAATGGGTTATTGATGAAGTGGTGGTCAGCAATGACACGGATTTATTAACCGTGTTGGTCATTGGTTTTGCGCTGGTGTTGATATTCCAACAGGTAACGTTTGCCGCCAAAGACTGGACGTTGATGTTTTTTAGCACCACCTTCAACATCCAGTGGCGTTCAAATGTGTTCTCGCATTTGATTTCATTACCGGTGCAATATTTTGAGCGGCGCCATCTTGGTGACGTGATTTCCCGTTTCGGTGCGATTGATACCATTCAACAGACGCTGAGTACCTCTTTTCTGGGCGGTCTACTCGATGGCATGGTAACGGTAGTGACGTTAATCATGATGTTTGTGTATAGCCCAAAGCTGGCGGCCATTGCGCTGGGAGTGATGGTGATATATGGCGTGATTCGCGCGGTGATGTACCAGCCTTTGCGGCAGGCCACGGAAGAGAATATCGTTCAGGGCGCTAAGCAACAAAGCCACTTTCTGGAAACATTACGCGGGCTGAAAACCATCAAACTCTTTAACCGCCAGGCAGACCGGCGTGAAAGCTGGTTGTCGCTATTTATCGCGCAGATTAACGCCGGTTTGCATGTGCAGAAGTTGCAACTGGTGTCGCAGCAGATCAATGGGTTGTTATTTGGCCTAGAAGGGTTGTTGATCATGTGGCTGGGCGCGCGCATGGTCATTGATAAGGAATTCACCGTCGGGGTGCTGATCGCCTTCAATGCCTATAAATTACATTTTGATACCCGCGTCAGCAGTTTAATTGATAAGTATTTTGAAGTCAGAATGTTGCGCTTACAGGGCGAACGGTTGTCCGATATCGTGCTGACCGAAGCGGAAGATCACAGCCAGCGCATTAATGTGTATGCAAACGATGCGCAAGAGCACTATGGCATCCGCTTTGACAAAGTTTCCTTTTGCTACGCAGAGAGTGAACCAGAGATCCTGAAAAATGTCTCTTTTACCGTGCTACCTGGCGAGTCAGTTGCGCTGGTTGGCCCCTCTGGATGTGGGAAAACGACACTGATGAATATTGTTCTCGGCGTGTTGTCGCCCTCGGCAGGCCACATCATGTTGGGCGAAGTAGATATTGCCCGGCTGGGCATGGAGCGTGTACGCCAGCTTACCGGTACGGTACTGCAAGATGATGTGCTGTTTGCCGGGACGATCGCCGACAACATCTGTTTTTTCGATCCGGCGGCGGACTTTGAACGCATGATGACGTGCGCTTCGCTGGCAGCGGTGCATGAAGACATTGTGCGAATGCCCATGGCGTACAGCACGCTAGTCGGGGACATGGGGACAGTGCTTTCCGGCGGGCAAAAACAGCGTGTGTTACTGGCCCGCGCGCTTTATAAACAACCGCGCATCCTGTTGCTGGACGAAGCTACCAGCCATCTGGATATTGTCCATGAGAAAGCGGTGACCAGGGCGATTGATACATTAAATATGACGCGCTTATTTGTGGCCCATCGTCCAGAGACGATTGCTTCAGCCAGCCGGGTTTTGGTGCTCGATCAGGGGTCACTGTATATGACCAGCACCGAGTCCTATTTGGCCTCTCTTGCAGTAGCGCGGGCTGCCTATGAATAATAGACTGGAGTGATAACGGAGCGCAGACCAAGTGAGGGAATTATGCCGAAACAGAGCGAACAAGCGCACGCTGCCGTTGCGCACTTCTTTCTATCTCCTTTTCAATTTTTATTTAAACTTTCGGCGACGGGGGAACACCTGGCGTATATCCGGCAGAAAGGGCCGGAAACCCTGCTCGTTATTGATCGGTTCGATGACGCCTTACAGCGCAGCCGTACAGCCCAGGTGAGCATTCCTGACGGTGACACCGTTGTTGATCTGGAGTGGAAAACCGCAGAGATGATTATTATCGTGGCCGTGAACCGCGCCTCATCGATGAAAAAATTGTTCGCTTACCGCCAGGCTTCCTCACTGTTGGATTTATCGTCGGGCAACGATGAGTGTGAACTGGCGGCGCTATTACCCTCTGCGCCGGAACATGTTCTGGTTTATGACACGGATAAAACGCGCAAGACGATCAGTCTGCTTAATATCACCACACGCGAGCGCAGTGTATTAAGAGTCTGCCCCGACGATGAGGTGAATTATTTCTTCGACTGGAGCGGTCAGCTCAGAATGATTTTTCGCATCACGACGCAGGGTTATCAAATTCTGATGCCGGATGCCGCGACGCAGCAATTTACCCCGATCTCTTCATTACCCTTTGATGGGGTTTTTATTCCACTGTTTACCAGCGCCGATCCGCAGGATGATTTTTATGCGCTGACCAATTTAGACCGAGAATTTACCTCGTTGGCGAAAGTCTCTTGCCGCGAGGCCTTTACGCTGGTTTGGTGCGAGACAGGTGTGGAGGGCGATGTGGCGGGGATCACAGGGCTGGACAGCGAAGGCCATATTGAAGGTGTTATTTTTGCCACAGCGCGCCATGACCCGCTCTTTTTCGCCCCGGATGCCCGGCAATTGCATACTCTGCTGAAAGCAAAGACGGCACTGCCCCTGCTGCGCATTAAAGCTGTTTCGGCTGATAAGCGCCGTTATATTGTAGCGGGTGCGGGGGACACGGTTCCTGAGTCATCTTTTTTATATGATTGCACTACAGAGCTGTTCATCTCGCTTGGCTGTAGCTTGCCAGATATCGATGTGCAGCGTTTACGCCCAATGACCTCCCTGACTCTCAATAGCCACGATGGCACAGTGCTGCCCTGTTTTTTAACGATGCCGAAAACGAAGCAGGCCTGTCCATTAATTCTTTTCCCACATGCTGGCCCCTGGACGAACGATAGCTGGGGTTTTAACGCGATTGTGCAATGTTTTGCCAGTGCGGGCTATGCCGTGTTGCAGGTTAATTTTCGCGGCTCTACTGGGTATGGCCGCAGCTATATACGTAAAAGCATCGGTCACTGGGGTGACAATATTCAACAAGATCTGACCGTTGCGTTGCAGAGGGTAATGAGGGATTTTTCCATTGATAAGACGCGCATTTTCGCATTTGGCACCAGTTTTGGCGGGCTGGCCAGTTTGTTACAACTAGCGCGGAAAGAGACGCCATTTGCCGGAGCAGCAACGCTCAATGCACCGACTGATTTGTTGGCGATCTTAACTGAGCTCCCTGCATTATGGTTACCGCTACAACAGGCTTTTTACCATTTGATTGCCAATCCCCATCAGCCTGAAGCTTCGACCAAGCTGCAACAAGCCTCGCCTTTATATCTCTGTGAGGCAATTACTGCGCCAATTCTTCTTTTGCACAGTAAAAATGATCAAGTCGTCAGTATCGAACAAAGTCTTAAGTTCTATCAGTCTATGTGTGAATTACGCCGTGAATGTCATTTTAAGGTGATCCCCGATGAAGGTCACGATGTGCTTTCAAGAGAGAACATAGCTTGTGCTGTAGTTGCTGCCCTAGAGTTCTTTGACTCAATCGCATTGACAACATAAGGTAAAATAGAATTGAACTGCTGTTTAGAAACAAAAATTTTATATACTCACCACGGATTTAAGGTATCGCAAACTCATGTGTGGACTCTATTTCTTGGTAATGGTGCCAACTTACTGATTTAGTGTATGATGGTGTTTTTGAGGTGCTCCAGTGGCTTCTGTTTCTATCAGCTGTCCCTCCTGTTCAGCTACTGAAGGCGTGGTGCGTAACGGTAAAAGCACTGCCGGACATCAGCGCTATCTCTGCTCTCACTGCCGTAAAACATGGCAGCTACAGTTCACTTACACCGCCTCTCAGCCCGGTACACACCAGAAAATTATTGATATGGCCATGAATGGCGTCGGATGTCGCGCCAGTGCACGCATTATGGGCGTTGGCCTCAACACGATTTTACGACACTTAAAAAACTCAGGCCGCAGTCGGTAAACTCACGCATACAACCGGGCAGTGACGTCATTGTTTGCGCGGAAATGGACGAACAGTGGGGTTACGTCGGCGCTAAATCACGCCAGCGCTGGTTGTTTTACGCGTATGACAGGATACGGAGGACGGTTGTGGCGCACGTATTCGGTGAACGCACGTTGGCCACGCTGGAGCGTCTTCTTGGCCTGCTGTCGGCCTTTGAGGTCGTGGTATGGATGACGGATGGCTGGCCGCTTTATGAATCACGCCTGAAGGGAGAACTGCACGTTATCAGCAAGCGATATACGCAGCGCATTGAGCGGCATAACCTGAATCTGAGGCAGCATCTGGCAAGGCTGGGCAGGAAGTCACTGTCGTTCTCAAAATCGGTGGAGCTGCATGACAAAGTCATCGGGCATTATCTGAACATAAAACACTATCAGTAAGTTGGAGTCATTACCGAACTATTCTGATTTGTTTATAAAGAACATTTTTACATCCAAGGGCGAAATATTTTTTATGCTATCTTACATGCTATCTCAATATGCCAAGCTACCTGTGCCTGAAGTTACCCTACTTTCATGGCTAAAACAATGGTTGTCAGAGCAGGAATCGAGGTGTACAGACAGAAGTTTCTCGGCGCGATTTCCCTGGAGAGAAACTGGATTATGTCAGGAATATTTTTTACAACGAAAACTCAAAATTGATGGAAAGCAATTTCTTACTGGCCCCCGTTATCAGGGCGGAAATATTAGCAAACCTTTTATTGATATTGTAGGTATGGATTCTGACCTAAGTCATACTGCATTAGAACTCATTAGTAAGGAATGGTCACAACTCAGAGCTCAGTATGTTCGCATTCTTGTGCCAGGCCAGTACTTCGCGCAGGGTATTCCCGATCAGTATATATATGCCACCTCTTTTTCTGATCCCCCTGAATTCAATGATAAATCTCTTACTTTGCAAGTGGCGACGTACGAAGATTTTGACTGGTGTAGTCAGGCCCTGAGTGAGGCCTATAAGCATACATGGCGGTCAGTTCGCGAACTGACTGCAAGCAATTTGGTAGCAGTTGACGACGAAGAGTTGTGTGACCATATTTCCGAGAGAGAAGTATATATTATCTATGAAAACGATGCTCGCGCCGGGTTGCTAATATGCCAGAAAGGAAACATCGCTTTTCTGAGAGGATATCGTATTACTGAAAAAATAATACTTCCTGCTTTTCGCGGTCGATCATTGTCAGCCCGAGCGCAACACCTGCTGTACCGTTTATTAACTCATTCCGATTCGGAACTATCTTTGTATATGGGCACAATTATTCCGGAGAATATCCCCTCGATGAAAACTGCAGAAAGAGCGGGACGAACTTGCATCCTAAGTTATCAATTTCTACCAATCTGCAGAACCCACGACTAACAGCAATGCTAATTTATCTTCATCCTACTACAGTTTCTGGCACAGGGCTGCTGTTGCAGCCCACACAAATTAAACTTCAATAGACTCAGATATCTCCAGGGCATCATCCACTTCAATACCGAGATAACGGACTGTACTTTCGAGTTTTTTGTGACCTAACAGTCGCTGGATAACTCGAAGATTCTTCGTTTTTTTATAGATCAGATATGGCTTGGTTCTTCGCATAGAATGCGTACCGTACAGAGTCTCGTCGAGACCCACCTTATCAATCCATCCATGAAAAATACGGTTATATTGCCTGGTTGAGATATGTCGTGAAGAATCGACGCCGGACTGGAACAGATAGTCGCTACTACGTAGATGAGCCCTTTTGATCCACGCGGCCACAGTCTCTCTGGTTCCCTTAGTCAGTTCAAACTGAACGGGGCTTCCCGTTTTTTCTGCAGCACTGTCGCTCTGCTCGAAATAGAGTGCCCATAGGCCACATCAGAAACTTTTAGCTTAACCAGATCACAGCCCCGAAGTTTACTATCCAGAGCCATGTAAAACAGAGCTAAATCGCGTACTTTTCCTTCCAGCTCAAGTCTGATACGGATTCCCCAGATATGAGATATCTGAAGAGGCCGTTTCTGGCCAATAATACGACCCTTGTTCCAGGGGGATGTTGTCATGCTCAATCTCCTTTGGGTTAGGAGATGTGATTATGGTTGTCCCATATGAGCGAGGAGCGGACATTATGCTTAAATAATGATGACTCTGGCAGGATGGGTTTTCAATGCTTGGAAGGTAGCCACTAATTCAGGTGACGTAAATGTGTAGCAATCCCCCACTTTAGGCCGATACATTTTCCATTAATCAGGTCGATAACAGAATAACTTGCATTGGGGTGAGCATAGCGAGGGAAACTATTGACAGTCCCTTCTTTAAGAATTGCCAGAGTGCCCTGACTGACATGCCCGTGAGACACAATACATATTGTTTGTTGATGTGATGAGGTATCTTCCAGGTTTTGTAAAAAACGCATAACTCGCTGAGAAGCATGCGCCAGTGACTCCCCCCCAGGTGGACAATACTCTGCATCAAGCCTGAATAACGCATTTGCATAGTTTGGATGTTTTTGTCTGAGTAGTTCTAACGGCATACCTTCAAACTGACCAAAGGCCTGCTCTTTAAGGGCCGGTTCAGCCGTCAGTGAACAATGAAAGTGTTCAGCCAGGCTTTGCCCCATTTGCCAGGCACGCCCAAGCGGAGAAGCGTAAACACGCTCTATTTGATACTCACTTGCACTAAACGCTGCTAGTAGGACGGATGTTTCACGCAAACCCCGACAGGTCAAGGAGCTATCGCTGTGCCCCTGAATAATTCCTTCCAAATTCCACTCTGTTTCTGCGTGTCGAACAAGTATCAATTTCATCGTTAGCTGGCCATGCTCGTTGTTGATCAAAATGTCCCAACTGCGCGATATCAAACACACACCGTTGAAGCAGCGGAAGGCTTTCCTGTTTTGGAAATAATGAACAAGTGTAGCTTATTGCCGTTATGCAGCGGCTCTGGGGGTGGGGCGCTGAATTTTATCCGTAGTTAACTTCCGCTCCTGGCACAAAGCAGACGTTAAGACTTACAGCATCGTGAAGCTTCTGAATGCCGCATCAGCGGCATGGAGGCGCCAGCTGAAGTTGAATGGAGTACTACGGGCAAATGGCGCCGTCGCCCGGCGCAGCCGGCAGCCGTTTTGACAGGTTTTGCCTATCCCATCCCTCCTGTTAAGCCATACCCACTTAAAACGTCTCAGACGCCTTTGTACGCGGTCGGAGTGGACCCGACAAGGCGACAGCCGCAGTCGGGGCGTATCTCGGGGTTTGAGGAGCAACGGAACAGTAAACGCCGTTAAGCGGTCAATTTAAATGGTTATTAATTTATTAATCAATAAATTATGCCTCTTCATTGAAAGCTCTCAGCTCACCCTTACTGACGGATTCCGGCACCGTAAAGGAATAACGCCCCTGCATATTGATATGTCCGCACTGCAATGGGGACAGTTTTTCAACATCTTCATCCTGAACCGGATAACCTTCATGCCTGAGCTGCTGAATCGCGGCATCTATGTAAATCGTGTTCCACAGAACAATAATATTGAGCACCAGACCTAACGATCCAAGCTGATCTTCCTGGCCTTCACGGTAAGCCTGTCTCAGTTCTCCCCGTTTACCATGAAAGACATTTCTGGCCACTGCGTGGCGACCCTCTCCACGGTTGAGTTGCTGCAACGTTCTTCGCCGTTTGTTTTCATCGTCGAGGTAAGTCAGCATATGGATAGTTTTATCGGCGCGGCCTATTTCGGCTATTGCCTGTGCCAGGCTGGTTGGCCTGTCGCCCGTTTGCAGTGTTTTCATGATGGACATGACGTTCAGTCGTCCAAGTTTGAGGGACGCAATCAGCCGCAGAATATCATCCCAGTGTGGCTCTGTTTTTTTCCCAAAATTAAGGCGATGCGAAGATATCGCGTTAAACGGACCGTAATCTGCTTTAGGGTCGGTGCGCCAGAATCTGGCTCCCCCCGTGTCCGCGATCCTTGGACAAAAACGATATCCCAGCAGGCGGAAAAGCCCAAAAATAACATCGCTGTATGCACCAGTATCGGTCATTATCTGGTATGGCATTTGATCCGTTTGTTGCTCCAGAACGACAGCCAGAATGACCAGGCTATCCCTGAGGGTTCCAGGAACAATGATGTCGTTTATCCCCGAATACTGGTCAGATATCAGGTTGTACCATGTAACCCCTCGTCCTTCTTTGAAGTATTTTGGGTTGGGGCCGGCATGCACCGTGCGCACAGGAACAACAAATCGCATACCATCGGCTGACGCCACCTCACCACCACCCCAGATGTTCGCCAGGGGAACGCCACTTTGTGCTGCGACCAGAATGGCGTTAGCTGCCCGAATCGTTTCATCCCTGATGTAGTTGCTGTCTGTCCAGGTCAGACGGTCACGCTTCAGTGCCGCGACATCATTACGTATAAAGGGCTCCGGACCGGTGTTACAGGCTTCTGCCATCAGCATGGCGCAGATGCTGATATGCAGGTCCGAGACGCGGGAGCTTTGCTCTGATGAATGGGTAAAGGCACCGGTGAAATGTGTCCGGGCATCGATTTCCAGTATCAGTTCAGGCAAATCAACTCGTGGCAGCATGTCGGCCACCCGCTGCCGCAATGCGATCAGCGATGGCGTTTCTTCAATGGCATCCAGAGGACTCAGGATCAGCTCCGTTTTATCGCCATTCTCCGCAAATCTGACTGCCGGGTTTTCCGGTAGTCGGTCCAGCACATCACGATATGTTGAATCCAGTTCTGTTGCGATGGCCGACAGGGTGGCACCTGGTGCTGATGATAATCCCAGAGAGCGGCAGATTACCGGGCGCAGAGCTTCCCATTCCTTACCTTCGATAAGTCCAGCCCGGGGATCTGCATAACGCCAACTGGGGGTAACATAAATATCCCGTTTTTTCAGTGTAAGCTGAAGTTCCTTGAGTGCGCAAAACGTATAGGCGTGAAAATCAATGCTGCCGTCTTTTCTCATCACATGTTGCTGCCACGGTTTATTGATTATTTCACGTGGTGCATCGTTATCTGTCTTTTTCTTTTTTAAATTAACTTCAATCCAGCTAAGTGCATTAATTAATGCCTCCGCTGAGGCATTACCTTCAAAATGTATTCCGGACAGTAAATCAGGTAAAAATCGCCGTACTGTTTTGAATTTCGCATCAAGTTCATTGAAATAAACGTTATTAGCCGGACGAATAATTGATGTCACATTATTGACTGCATGCTTCAGTACATCTTCGGGGATAATATTGAAGATATTATCACGAACATCGGTATTGGGTAACTTTTCGTCAAGGATCATCCGGCATGCTTTTGCCAGTATTTCTGCTGCACGATCCAGATCTTTAAGTGTTCGCTGGCGGTTCCGTTTATCTGCCTGAACCGCTTCATTGAACAGATCCCGGAGTAGTGCTTCAAGTAATTCAAGTACATCATCCTGAGCCGTCGCCTCCATACAACAGGAGAATGCAACAAGCGTAGCCAGTTTTCTTTTTTCTGGTAAGCGCTGAAGCGCTGTTGTTTTAGCCGTTGAGGCATAACGTGCCAGGGCAGCAATACGGGTATCCGAAACTGGTGTAATTGCTGGTAATGTCACGCCCAGGTTACGTATGGTCTGAAGACGGCCCGTGGCCTGTACCAGAGATGTGGCATTCACTTTAGTGGGGCCGGTACGTAACTGATCGAGTAACGAATAGCGGCTCCCGGCCGGAACCGAAAGCAGCTCCAGAAGCCGTTGTGCCTGAGCGTCATCAATACAGGTCGCCAACGACTGCCAGAGCCGGTTTTCAACCCTGCTGCGTAATCGGGCTATATAACGTTCGAGCAACGAATATCCGGGTAATAAGACTTTGTGTGATAAAAGCCATCCTGTACATCTTTCAAAAAGAATACCCGGACGACTTGTTCCGGTCCAGCATAAAGAATATAACCAGCGGGTCAGTGAAAACGCCACACGGGTGTCGGTGAATTCCGTGTAACCATATATTTTTGTGATTTCATCTATATGCTGTCGGCGCTGCTTTCCTGAGTTATATATACTAACCTGTTCACTACCACTCTCAATATGCAGCTGCTCTGCCAGAAAATCAATAGCAGCAACCGGAATTATTGTAGTTAAATCTGGGAAACGTCCGAGGTAACGGACTGTACATAATAATACGGCATAGCCCAGCCGGTTATGCTCTCCCCGTTTTTCTGAAATGTTCATCCGGTCAAAATCATCAAGATGAAAATAACGCGCCAGTGTTTCCTTTGTCAGTTCGCCATGATAGTTACCATAACCTGCTTTTTGGTCTTCGGAAAGAAAATTAACGGGCATCGTAAACCATCCTTAGTTCAGGGGGGATTTCACGAATTTTTTTGCGACTGATGGATTGCCCAGACGCGTTTGACCTGGCTGATGCTGCATCCGGCCAGCGTGGCTGTGCGCTCAATGGTTAACCCGGACTGCCGGAGGGTAATGATGCGCTCATGGGTCACGAGATCGGCCTTCCTGCCTGCGTACTTGCCTGCAACTTTGGCGAGCTGAACCCCCTGTCGCTGTCTTTCCCGTCGTACTTCGTAGTCATCCCGGGCGGTCTGAAGGGCAAGTTTCAGCAACAACTCCTGAACAGATTCGAGGACAATGCGGGAGACACCATCATTTTCTGCTACCACTTCTGACAAATCCACTATGCCTGGAATAGCCAGCCTGGCACCTTTGTCTCTGATAGAAGCAATCAGTTTTTCTGCTTCAGGAAGAGGAAGGCGACTGATACGGTCAATTTTTTCGGCTATCACTACATCACCAGGTTGAAGGTCGGCGATCATGCGGAGAAGCTCAGGTCTGTCAGCTCTGGCACCCGATGCTTTTTCCCGATAAATACCGGCGATATAAAAACCACTGGCAATGGCCGTTTTTTCGATGTCAGCCTGGCGTGTCAGATCCTGCTCTGATGTACTGACTCTTTCATAGATGCGAGCAATTTTCATTTACGGTAGCCAAAATGAGTATAGGTAATTTGGCTATCGTAAAAGATATGGCTAAAAATGCAAATCTGCGATGTAAATTGGCTGGTTGTTTTTTAGCTATTTAAAATGGCTGCTTAATAGCGTTCGCCCTTCGAGAGCTTTCCAACCACTGATTACACTCATGCATTTTCCAACATTCGAAGGTGTTGGGCGAAATCACCATCCGTACCTGTCACGTTCACATGCTCAAAATATTCATACCATCCACTGGCCTTAATTCCAGCCAGCAATGCATCGCGTGTCTGAGCATCAGGAAAACGCCAAATACCGAGAAAGCGATGTTCTGTGCTTCTGTCTATACCTGGTTGAATTTCGGTAAGCGTAAGAATTTCAACTCCCATACTGGATAAACTGCTCATAGAGTTGTTGATGTCTTCCAAAAACTGCCGGCGTAGTCCGATAGTTAGAGACTTCCATTCGGCGTTGGGCGTATAGAGTTCAACAAGATAGCAGGACATAAGGCTTCTCCTTTATTTAAGGTTACGCAACGCACGTTGACAAATGCGACGGGTTGCATCGGTGGGGGTTGTATGTAGCCATTGAGAACAGACATTACGAACCCAATTAGGCTGATCCTTAGCTGCATCGTTTAACCAGTTGGACACAGAGTCCTGCACATAAACGGAAGGATCTGCGCGGAGCGGCATAAGTATAGAGATTGCAAGTTCAGGTTCGTGTTTAAGAGCACTGATATGCGTACACCATACACCGCGTGGGCGCAGGACTTCACAGGCGAAGCGACGTAAATATTCGGAAGGTGATACAGTCCATTGGACCAAATAACCAATAGACACATCAAGTTGGTCTGCTATATGCGGGCGAATAGCCATCCAGGCCCACTCACGTACAGCAAAGTGACCATCGTCGGCCAACGAACGGATGGCAGTCAACCGTTCAGACAGATGTAATCCAGGTTGATTGCGAATCATAAAGCAAGCCCAGCCACGTACCGAGTCCGCTCTGTGCACCCGGCATTTTTCTATCCCTTCAGACCCCAACGCATCCAGTAAAACAGCACCGATTGTGTCCATGCGTTTGAGAATACCTGACTCGCAAGCAGCATCGATTTCTTTCATAGCATCTGTCGGCAACTCGGGAAAGACCGCACGTACCAACTGGGCCTGGTTAATAGCCAGGCATTCGGCTAGGGTCGCGCTTTGTATTTTGCCACGAGACAAGGATTGTTGTATGTCCACAGTAACATCAGCTACACGAGTTACACCTTTACGTACAGAAGTCATGATGCTGAATCTCCAATGTTACCGGATACTTTCTCTAACAGCGTTACCAGTTGTTTACGTTCTCGTGCAGAAAGATTGCTGTAAAGGCTGGCAATCCAACGACTATGCTGCTCAAACACCGTCCTGGCTACATTTTTTCCTTTACGTGTAAGTCTTACGCACAACGCTCGTCGGTCACTGACATCCTGATGCCGTTCAATCAATTTGTCTCGTTCCAGACCATCCAGCAGTCCTGTTATGGTGGCACGTGTAACACCTGCTTGTTTTGACAGCGTGTTGGGAGCCACTCCATCAGATGCTGCATCAAGCAGGAAAAGAAGGATAAAGCGTCCTTCAGATAAACCGTGCAACGCCAGTAACGCAGCGCAACTTCTGTCAATTCCGGCAGCCAGAGAAAGAGTCTTAAAGCACAAAAGAATACCTTCTACATCGGGTAGATTTCGGCGTTGTGCTTCCTGGATGAGTGAATGATATTTTTGTTCAATCTTCATTGTGATGTCGCCATATAGTATGGCGGCTTACTATATACTTATTACAACCTATTTGGCAATAAGGGTCACCTAAGAAAACGGAATAAAGCACGGTAAGGACACACACGCTGACCGAGTTGTTCGGTTCAGGATGAAGTTTTTGAAAACTATCAACGTTACAATGCAGGCATATCAATATGCAGGGGGTATTCTTTTACGGTGCTGGAGTCCGTCAGTAAAGGGGAGCTGAGAGCTTTCAATGAAGAGGCATAATTTATTGATTAATAAATTAATAACCATTTAAATTGACCGCTTAACGGCGTTTACTGTTCCGTTGCTCCTCAAACCCCTATCTCCGCGTTAGCGGGCCGCAGGGCCGCTTACGAGCGTGTACCTCAGAACTGACCGCAGCTCCACTGACAGCGATGAAGAAGAATAGTTACAACACCCATCATTAAAAGCGATGGTGTTCCCCGGCCTTCGGCCGGGGGCGGCGGCGCTTTTCAGGGCGGACAGGTGGGCACTGGTGTTGTTGAAGCGTCAGCGGCGCTCGATGGTGGGTGGTGAGGTTTGCGCGGTGTTTTGTACCGATTGTTTTGGCTGAGGACTGAGCTGGCGTGGTTTTACGGGTATTTACTCGGATGATGTAACTAACTTTTGCTCTTTGTCTGACTGGCCCGACGCTTAGCGGCGGGAGGTACTATCTATTCTGAGCGACGTGGACGCTTGCGGCCGCTGTAAGCGAAGGCCTGTTTGAGGTTGTCCACAGGACAGCCGGCGAACAGGTTTTCTTTTGAGACGAAAGAGATTCTGATCTTTAAAAGAAGTACAGAGCAGGTGTTTAAAGGGAACCATGCGGTCTGGCCCCCTTAACGAATCGCCCCTCACAGGAAGGGTCAGCAGCCGCACTGAGGCTGTACCCCCATAACGTCAGGGCACTCAGAAGGAGAGTCAGGGTTTTCACAGAACATCCTTACTTTACAGGGAAGGTCTCAATATTCAGCCGTTCACCGGAGGGCGCCGGAGTGATACGCGCCGGCACCGTGGTCAGGCCAAAGCGCTGGCTCAGCACGCCGTTCTGGTCGAAATAAATCCGGCTGTCCAGCGCGGCGGACGTGTCCGGCACGCTGCCGCGCACCAGGATAATCTTGCTCATCAGGGTTTCCGGGATCTGGCGCTTCATCCACGCTATCTGGTCAGCGTCATCCCCGTTGATGAAGTACAGGGTCTGCATAAACGGCACGGTTTTCAGGGGATTCACCACCTCTCCCTTTCGGGCAAACACCCGGCCCTCATTGTCCTTCAGGTCTTCGGTCAGACGGATACTGGGGTCAAACCAGCGCTGCTCGTACTTCTCAGCACGCTTAATCCCCTCCACCGGAGCCGGACGCTGGCTGTTCTCAATGACACGCTGTTTAAACTCATCCATCGTCTGGTCCCACTTTCCTGTGGTCTGCAACGTCTGCAGACGTTGCGTGATGAGCTGCAGCATGTCCTGTTCACGGACGAGCCATAAATCCCCCCAGGTACCGAGGTCGGCCGCCTGCGTCAGCGGTGACAGCAGACAGCCGGCGAGCAGAAAAGCGCGAAATTTTGTCATTCACGGTCCCCCTTCATCCGGCGGGCAATGTCGTGCTGAATGGTGCGGGTCACATCGGATGCGCCCTGAACCACGGCGGGTGAGACCAGAATGAGCACATGATGCTGCTGCTGAAAATCCGCCAGGCTCTTCTCCAGCGCGTCGTTAAACCGGTCCGAAAGCGCTTTTGACTGGACCTCCGTCAGTGGCTTCTGGCTGACGCTGTCCATAAAGCTGTCGAGGGTCTTTTTCATATCGAAGGCCACCACCCGTGGTGTGGTGTACGCCAGCATCACCCGCGTGAGCATGACGTTGCAGGCCAGGGTAAAAACGACGAGGGCGGTGATGACCAGCACCCGCCGGAAAGTGCGCGATGTCGCTTTATCCTTCTGTTGTTCCGGTTTCTGTGGTTGCTGCTGTTGCATCTGCTCCGGTTGTTGCTCTGCATTCTCTTCCATCAGCGGTTTTCCTCTGTGTCGTTTTCAGATATACGGGATTCAAGCTCAGCCATCTCCCTGTCAAAGTTCCGGCAGGCCAGTCCGTACACCGCATCGTGAATATCGACACCTTCTGCCCGGCGCGCTTTCATGTACTCGAAATCCGGGCCTTTGGAGGAGTACATCGCCCTGCTGAGCGGGTCGACAAACAGGCGATGCCAGGAGCAGTTCGCCTCCACCTGCAGCATAAAAGAGGAGAACCACTGCTCTTTGGCCGAGCCGAATCCGTTAATCATGTCTTTCTCAAGCTTGCTGAACTGGTCACGCATTACGGCATGGGTCAGTTCGCGGCGATAGTCTTCTCCGGCAGCGCGATAATCTTCCAGTTCGTCGGGGATCATGGTTTTCAGAACATCAGTGGTAATAACATTGCGCATTTTTTTCTCCTTACTGCCGCGGAATGCATAGATTTGTTCTGCGGGATGCATCGACAGATGTTCGTCATTCTCGATAAAGGAAACCAGTCGCGCCACATCGTCACTCACGCGCTTAACCGGTACGCTGTACTCCGCGTCAATTCCCTTTTCGCTGGCAAGCAGACTGAGACCTGCGAGGCGACGTCCCCCCGCCGCCACGCCGGATTTGCCCTCACCCATCGAGTGAACAACCAGATTTTGCAGCAGTCCGACGGCCTGAATGGATGTCGCCATGCTGCGTACGCTGGCCTCCGGGTAAGGAATGACGCGCACATTGAGAGGTGATACGACTAAACACGACAGCGGTACATATTCAATCGGCGCGGCGTCCAGTGCGGATTTCAGCACCTCACGCTCCGCTTTGGTCGGTTTCTTAGTGCTGGATTTCCGGGTGGTTTTTGCTTTAGACTCGGCAACTGACATAATTGATACTCCTTCATGATATTGATTACTGTCTGCCGGACAGCCCATCTGTCCGGCACCTCATACGACTTATTGCGTTTTACGTACTCCGTAATCCCGGATATAACGGTTCATCAGGTACTCACCGCCTGGCTCAAAATTCCAGACGCGCCAGACCATGCTGCCATCCTCGCGGTGACGGACGACCAGGCGAAAATGGGTACCCTGATCGTCCTCAATCGCCACATTCTGATACTGCGCCGCCACTGCCTGAGCCTGCTCGCGGGTGAATGTGCCATCCGGCAGGGACTGAAGGGGGGATGTAACGTTGTGGTTCATGTGTTTCTCCTTCTCTGCCCCGCCGTTGACGGGGCGTCTTCATCATGATTTAAAAGGGCGGGTCGTCATCCATTGGCAGGTAATCCTCCGGGAGCGGCTGAGGCGGTTGCGAAGCCGGAGCGGCACTCTGACGGCCTTTAGTCCCGCCCTTCGCTTTACGGGATTTAGCCGGGGCTTCAGCAGGTTGTGCCGGGGTGGCAGGACTCTGCGGCTGCACGGGCTGCTGCGGCGCGGTATTCTCAGACGGACTGCCCTCACGGCGTCCGCCCAGCATCTGCATGGTGCCGCTCTGGCCGACCAGTACCTCGGTGACATAGCGTGTGGTTCCGGCTTCGTCCTGCCAGTTTCGGGTACGCAGCTGGCCCTCGATATAGACCTGAGCACCTTTACGCAAGTATTCTCCCGCCACTTCCGCGAGCTTGCCGAACATGACAACACGGTGCCATTCGGTGTTTTCGCGCAGTTCCCCGCTCTGTTTGTCACGCCATGTTTCTGACGTGGCCAGCGTCAGGTTTGCCACCGCGCCCCCGTTGGGCATATAACGCACTTCCGGGTCCTGCCCCAGATGCCCGACCAGAATGACTTTGTTTACGCCACGTGCTGCCATGATGAATCTCCTTAATCGTTGGTTTTGCTTTTAAAACCCCGTCACCCGTTGAGTTGCCGGGGCCGCGGTTTTGACGTTTTGCGGGGACCTGCTGCTCCTTTCCCCTGGTCCTTTTCCTTCACCCGCTTGAGAGCCGTTCGCCGCGAGGGCACAGACGCCACGGCCTGACGCATCTGTCCGGGGCAGAACGCAAAAGTTTTTGCGGCCCCATGCAAAAAGTTTTGTGGGCTGTTCATTACACCCTGGACAGCTAATGCGACAGGTTGTGGCTCTATAAGCCCCGGCGAAAGGACTCAAATGGGTGAAATGGCACCAGGATGGATGAGAGCAGGAACCCGCCGCAACGACGAAGAGCGCGGGCGCGAAACGGCGTTGCTCCTTACACCCCGGCCGCCGTTGGTTTTGCCGGGGTGTTCAGAGCGCAGGCCACGGCGCGACTGGGGCGGCGCATCCGGAACGGATGCTGCAAGCCTGCCCTTGACCTCAGCCATCAGACCCTAGCGTCAGCCCGAAACCGCTTGCGGGTTCGGCGGAGCCTGGCGGGTGCGCAGCAGTTGCCACTGGCGGAGTGGGGCTCGACGACCGGATGCGAAGCGGCCGGGAACCGAAGGGGGGCCAGCTGTAGGTTGAAGTTATGTTTTCTGAACAGGAGTCATCACAACACCACACGACAGAAAGCATCAGGGATAACCCCATGGGAGAGCTGTTCGCTTCCGGATTACGTGGCAGGAAATGAATGACTGAAGCGGAAGATTTATCAGATAACGACAGTCCAGCCGTTTGTTTTATTCATCAGAATCAGGGTGGTTTTTTGTCTGTCCCGGCCGAAACCGACATCCATATCCACAATCACATCGCATGTGAAGACGGTATCTGTTTTATCAGACCTGCAGTGCTGTTTTTCCAGGGAATAGAGTGCGGGCTCATGAACAGACAACATTCCGGAAGAAATATATTCAGGCGCCTTTCCGGGGGCATTCTCTTTTGCCGCTGCATCCCTGAGTTTCCTGTTTTGCTGTTGTAGCGCTGCGGCCATTGCGGCTTTTATCTCAGGCTCAGACGGCTCATGTCCGGAAGACGCCTGCAGGCATCCGGACAACAGAAACGGGATGGTCAGTGTCAAAACAGTAATGATATTTTTCCGCATGTATTCCTCGTCGCTCCCTGTTGCTTTTCTTTATGCGCATTCCTGCGCGAGTGAAAATCAGTTTAACTATGATGGAGGCCATCACGCTTTTCTTTCCGGAACTGAATAACGGCGTACCAGACAGAAGCCATAAAGGCGAAAACGGTGACCAGCACTCTTAATCCTTCACCCGGCTCCTGGCCCTGGAGCATCGCTGCGATGATGACACCGGCAGCTATCGTCCACGGCACGCCACTCCAGAGGCGCATCTTATCGGCGAGAATATTCAGCAGGATAAAGGCGACAGACAGCCCGGCCCCCCATAAGGCGTTAACAGGCTGGAATGGAATATAAAAAAGATTGATACCGGTTAACAGCGCAACGGCGCCAAACATGACAGACATACGCATAAAATTCCCTCCCTGGGCACACTGAATATAAAGGATTCACTTATCCTGGTCATCTCCCGGTTTATTATATTCGGGAGCATTTGCGCGCGGCAGCTGCTGACTGTTCAGACGATGAACTCTGAGCCGTTCACGGAAATATTCGCGAAGATGTTCAGGCTGTTCCCGTTCAACGAGCTCCGGGACAACAGGCTTGTTCATCCGTTCCTGCCATGCAACGGCAGCAGCCGCTTTATCGACTGAGACCTTGTCCTGTTCTTCCTTTGAGAATGACGCGATATTCCACTTTGACATAAGCACCACCGGTCAGGTTTGCAGAAAGATATGACTGACAGTACGCCCATTTTCTGGCTTCAGCGACAGACACGGAGAGAAGAGTACGCGGCGCCGGAGGCGCGGCGAAGTCTCTCTCCGGCAGGCGCGGCCTGCCAGGATTTTGCGCGCCGACAGACAGGCGCCCTCCTGCCTGGACACCTGTCGTTCTGCTAATATCTTCAAAGCCCATGCAGCTGCACTGGGGGGGCTGGTTAAAACTCAGGCTGAATAGCCGCGTGTTCTCTCCATTGTGTGCGAAATCTATCCAGTCAGACTGTTGTCATGACCGGGATTCTGACAGCCTGGCGTTTAGACAGGCACTGTACCGTACAATAATTTCCGATCTCCAAACTGACCCCATTAAGCACTGTAGTTGCAAGCGAAAAATAAATTTTTGAAGTAATATGTTTTTGGATAAACCAACTGATAATTTAAGGATTTTTCATGAAAAGGTCTGTATCAAGAGTATTACTTTTTGCTATGGTATTAATCCCGATGATTAGTTACGCCAAGAATAATTTAATCACTTATACTTCGAATGGTAACGAATTCATTCTTGAAAAAAAATGCGTCAAAAGTGTGAAAATGGAAGATTTTCCTGATAGCGGGAAAGAATATGTATATACGACAGCCTTTTTCAATCTCAACAAGGAAGACATTTGCTTTAAGGAATTTGGAGCATTTTTTAAAAATAATGTTGGGCATGATGCCATCATAAAATTTAATGGGGAAGTACTGGTTTCCACTAAAATTGGGTCCCCACTGAATGCTGAAGAAGGTTTTTATCAGTCTATTCCAGATAAAACATTAGCTAAAAAAATCCTCGATGCATATAAGTAAAAAAAATAATAAACACCCGCAATTACTTGCGGGTGTTTAGGATTAATAGTTGACTCTTATGTTTTGGCCTACAGAGTGACTCTTAAATCTGGCCCTGTCTGTTCCGGCACCATAATTGTCAGTGATTTGATATGAACCTGGCCCCATAGTTTTTATAGACTTCATACCATCACTTCCGGCGTACTCAATTTGAACATCGAAACTTGAGGGTGCCTGTGATTCGGTATCGAAACTAACAGTGTATACATTGCGATTCGCTGAGGAGCCCAGGTCAACCCAAGGACCCCATGTCAGAGGTGGCGCATATGCTTGCGTGGACTTACCATGGTTTGTACCACCACCTTTTTTTCCTCGCTCATAGGCATTTGTCAAAGAAGCAATCTCTACATCGCGTTTTCGCGTGCCAATCCTGTCATTACCTTTACCCCCACCATTAATTTCGTAGGTTTCAGTAATTCGAGTCATTACCTTACCATCACTAATCCAGTATCCGTTCGGAACTACGCCCTTAAGGAAGGACTCATAAATTCCCCTGGGAATAGCGTATTCACTTACTGGATTTTTACCTGCACGCTTCTTATTGGTAAGACTTTCATTGTTACCATAATTTTTAAATGGTTTAGTTTCTTTTGCTAATTTCGAATTAAGAACGTAAACCAGCATGCCTCTTTCATCTTCAACCAATGATGAATTTTCATAGGTAATAACGATACCATCCATTACAGCATCGCCGAGACCATTAATTTTGACTGTGCCCCATTTTGATTTGTAGGTGTCGCCGTACTTCATTACAGACCAATGCAGTGCACTATTTGATTGACCGCTCCCGCCACTGTTACCTCCACCTGTACCATGAGAGCCGCCGCCGGGTGCAGGACCATCTCCTCGCTCTTTACTCCAGTTTGTCCCATCACCGAAACCGCCATAGTTAAATCCACCCATTTTATTCTCCTTGTCGCTTTCCATTTTTATACTGTATATTTATACAGCACCACGGGACGTATCTCTACTATTGACAAAAGTCAACCCGTAAATAAAAAATTTATATCCGTCTGTATTTAACATTTCACATGCTTCTGGCTCTGCTGACATCAGAGCTCATGCGGTTGTGCTGTGGAACACACGTAAGATGAAGTGACCGATGTACACCGCACACTGACAGGTCATGTAACAGCAGATTTCGTCCATCACTTAGGTGGTGGTCAGTTCCCGCTGCCCGGCATCACGACGGCGGGCATTAATCAGGGCTTTGTACTGGCGCAGAATATCGCGGCTTTGTGGTGCAAGTTTCGTACGTATTTTCCTTAACCGGCGGGCTTCCCCGCCGGACATCATTCAGTTTCTGAAGACATAACCGTCATGGAACACATACCCGTCGCTGAATAAATCCCGCGCGTATGCCTCATAATCGAAATAGACGCGCAATGATTCGGGCATCTCGTTTAACAGGCCGTGATCCTCCACAAAGCCATAAGCAAAATCTTCCTCGCTTTCTGCTTCGCCGTAATACGCATCATCAAAGGCATCATAGTCGCACTCGCCGGTATACTCTGCCCATGCCACAAACGCGGCGGCGCGCCCGTCGTCCTGTGCCTGCCGGAAAGCCTTGATAAACCCCCACTTAACAGAGGATTCAGAGGCAAACGGTGAGGGAATACCTTCCCAGTCCTGAAACATCAGTTCGGGATCGTCCTCGCCGGTGTGCAACGCGCGGCAGGCGTCATAAAACGCGTCTTCGTCGTCGAAATTGGTTAAATCAAACCATTTGCCAAAAATGCTGCCGCAGTTGTATTTGTGATATGTGCCCACGTAGACAGCTGGTACGGTTAATGCTGAATTCATTTTTCATCTCCCTGCGGGGCGGCACTGCCGCCCCGGTCGTTAATCAGTCCAGCGCGGCATAAATGGCGTTGCATTCCGGGTGAAAGGTGATGTGATTCCAGAGCTGGGCATCATGTAGCCGCCACCTTCCGGCAGACGAATGAAGTGCCAGAAACCGCCTTCATACTCGGGCATCATTTTTTTAGCCAGGGCATAGACCTGTAACTCTGCGAGCATGAAGTCATTGCCAAACATGTACGGCAGGAGAGAAAGATGGTCGGACTCTTCAACATTCAGGACAGGGCGCGTTTTCACATACTGCATGGTAAACCTCCGTAATCACATGGACTGCGACACCGGGTGGTGCCGTGCCTCCATAACAGACGGGCGATCAGCCGGGAATTCAGGGGCGCAAAGGAAGCCGCAGCCTGACGCACACGGCAGTCGGGAGCTGGAGGGTGAGACCGGGAATCCTGAGCGGTCGAACGACCGTAAGATCACGTCTGACGGGAAGGAGGGACCGGGTGACTGCCGCGGCAAAGCGAACCCTTGAATTCCCGGCAGCCCGGCTAAGATGGAGGCACGGCACCACCCGCTCACTGCACGGAGATAACAGAGGACAGTTTTCACCCATAAGGCCCGTAAACCGGGCCGGGTGAATGCGGAGCCGGCACGGGGACATCCTTATCGCACTGGTCCTCCTGCGCCGGCAGGCAGTTAAGGGAGAGTTTCCCCTCCCCCACAGCTCCGGCCTGTCACGCCGACGTTCTGACGGCCCGGGCCTCTCTCACCACGTCGCCTAAAACCCGGCGATCAAGCCAGCGGCGAACCGGATCGCCCGGGAAACGCAGAGCAATAAAATCGCCCGTCCCGTGACAAACCGGACGCGGCACACTGGCAGCGTGCGGCAGCATTGCCGGGGGGCTGGCTAACCGGAGAAAACAGACGTAACTGGCGGGAACAGCTGTCCACAGAGTATCTGTTTAACTCTGTGGATAACCTGAAGGCATCTGCCGGAAAAGAAGACGATAGCTGGCATGACAACAACAGTGCTTTTTTTGAGCACTGCCGCCGCAACAACGAAGAAACTACTGGCGCCGGGACTTGTCGCCGACAACGGACAGGGCGATATAGACCCCGCCTCCCCAGATAATCTGAGATATGACGAAAACCCAGAGCGGGACATCGAAAACAAGTAGCGGGAGGAGACAAACCGTCACAATCCCTATCAGCCGGCTGCTAAATTTACGACGTACGGGTTCACTGCTGTCCACCGGTACACAGGCATATCTGAGAACAGTTCTGAAACCTGGTGACATAGTGGTCCCTCCGGATATGAATTTCTATCGTCTGCTCAGTATATTACAAAATTTAAGCAACTCGAGCAGCAGAAAAACTGTACACGAAGCGGTACCGGTACAACTATTTTTATTATCAGAGCAATCAGTTAGCACCTTCCCGGGTAAATACGCTTGCAAATCGCGACATTCAGAAAAATAATTACTGTATATAAACACAGTTAATGGAATGGAAAATCGTGAAGTTTATCCCTGCAGTATCCGACCCTGAAATCCTGTCGTTGCCCCTTTTCACGGAGCGGTGCGCCGCCGGTTTTCCTTCACCGGCGGCAGATTACACGGAAGCGGAGCTGGATCTGAACGAGTACTGCATCCGGCACCGGGCCTCCACCTATTTTGTCCGGGCTATCGGCAACTCGATGACCGATATTGGCCTGAACTCAGGTGACCTGATGGTCGTCGACAGGGCAGAAAAGCCGGTACACGGTGACATTGTCATCGCTGAAATGGAGGGGGAATTTACCGTGAAACGGCTTCTGCTGACGCCCCGTCCTGTAC
The DNA here is from genome assembly GCF_019048985.1 of Klebsiella sp. PL-2018. Classification (NCBI taxonomy): domain Bacteria; kingdom Pseudomonadati; phylum Pseudomonadota; class Gammaproteobacteria; order Enterobacterales; family Enterobacteriaceae; genus Klebsiella; species Klebsiella sp. PL-2018. The sequence continues at coordinate 15,381 of NZ_CP077677.1, read as the reverse complement.
TGCAACCCATGAACCCGGCCTACCCTGCCCTGCACCCTGACCCGGAGACGCTGCAAATTTTTGGTGTGGTGATCGCGTTTATTCATAAAACGCGCGGAGCGGACTGATGTTTGCCCTGGCCGACGTCAATTCATTCTATGCCAGCTGCGAGAAGGTGTTTCGCCCTGACCTGCGGGCTAAACCGGTTGTCGTGCTTAGTAACAACGATGGTTGTGTTATCGCCCGCTCAAAAGAAGCAAAACTGCTGGGAATTAAAATGGGTGTCCCCTGGTTCCAGCTTAAGAGTGCGCAGTTTCCGGAAAAACTGCATGTGTTCTCCAGTAATTACGAACTCTACGCCTCGATGTCAGACAGAGTCATGACCCATCTTGAGGAGCTGGCGCCCCGAGTTGAGCAGTACTCAATTGATGAGATGTTCCTCGATATCCGAGGCATCGACAGCTGCATTAACTTTGAAGCGTTCGGGCAGCAGCTGCGTGAGCATGTTGGTAACGGGACCGGCCTGACGATGGGCGTCGGCATGGGACCCACGAAGACGCTGGCAAAATCAGCGCAGTGGGCCTCGAAAGAATGGCCTCAGTTCAGAGGCGTTCTGGCACTGACGCCGGACAATCCACGGCGAACGGCAAAACTTTTATCCCTTCAGCCGGTAGAAGAAATCTGGGGCGTGGGGAACCGGATAGCGAAGAAACTGAAGCTCATGGGGATCACCACAGCCCTGCAGCTGTCACTGACCAGTCCGACCTTTATCCGTAAGAACTTTAACGTAGTTCTGGAACGTACGGTGAGAGAGCTGAACGGAGAGCCCTGTATATCGCTGGAAGAAGCGCCCCCGCCGAAACAGCAGATTGTCTGCAGTCGCAGCTTCGGTCAACGTATCACTGATTACGATGAGCTCCGTCAGGCAATCTGTCAGTACGCGGAGCGCGCGGCCGAGAAGCTGCGGGGTGAACGTCAGTACTGTCAGCACATATCGGCGTTCATCAAAACCTCCCCGTTCGCCGTCAACGAGCCATATTACGGCAACGTGGCCACAGAAAAAATGAACACGCCAACACGCGATACCCGGGATATTATCGCTGCTGCAGTTAAAGCGCTGGACAGGATCTGGATACCTGGCCACAGGTACGCTAAAGCAGGCATTATGCTGAATGATTTCTCTCCGAACGGGGTATCACAGCTGAACCTGTTCGATGAGATCCAGCCCCGCCCACAGAGTGATGAGTTGATGAAAGTTCTCGACGGTATAAACCATTCCGGTCTGGGGAAAGTATGGTTCGCTGGCCGTGGCATTGCGCCAGAATGGCAAATGAAGCGGGAGATGTTATCGCCAGCTTACACCACCCGCTGGAAGGAATTGCCGGTTGCCAGGTTTTAATGTTAGAGGCCGAGTTGGTCTACAGAAATATACTTACGTTTCCTGCGCTATCAGCCGTAAACGGACGAAACAACTCAACAAGTCCGATAAACACTTTCAGAATAGAGATAGCTTTCTCAAGCATAAGCTACATTCCATACTCCATAAATTGAGCGAGAACACGACTGTTCACTCTAATCTTGCCCATTACAGTAGGTATCCAAAGCATATGGGACCATGGTCCCAGGTGACTATCAGACGATAACAGGAGTATCTGGGACCGTGGTCCCAGGTGGCTATCAGACGATAACAGGAGTATCTGGGACCGTGGTCCCAGGTGGCTATCAGACGATAACAGGAGTATGTGGGACCATGGTCCCAGGTGACTATCAGACGATAACAGGAGTATCTGGGACCGTGGTCCCAGGTGATTATCAGACGATAACAGGAGTATCTGGGACCGTGGTCCCAGGTGACTCTCAGGCGATCCCAGGGATATGTGGGACCATGGTCCCAGGTGACTCTCAGATGATAACAGGGGTACGTGGGACCGTAGTCCCAGGTGACTCTCAGACGATAACAGGAGTATCTGGGACCGTGGTCCCAGGTGGCTATCAGACGATAACAGGAGTATGTGGGACCATGGTCCCAGGTGACTATCAGACGATAACAGGAGTATCTGGGACCGTGGTCCCAGGTGATTATCAGACGATAACAGGAGTATCTGGGACCGTGGTCCCAGGTGGCTATCAGACGATAACAGGAGTATGTGGGACCATGGTCCCAGGTGACTCTCAGACGATAACAGGAGTATCTGGGACCGTGGTCCCAGGTGACTCTCAGGCGATCCCAGGGATATGTGGGACCGTAGTCCCAGGTGACTCTCAGACGATAACAGGAGTATCTGGGACCGTGGTCCCAGGTGGCTATCAGACGATAACAGGAGTATGTGGGACCATGGTCCCAGGTGACTCTCAGACGATAACAGGAGTATCTGGGACTGTGGTCCCAGGTGACTATCAGACGATAACAGGGGTACGTGGGACCGTAGTCCCAGGTGACTCTCAGACGATATCAGGAGTATCTGGGACCGTGGTCCCAGGTGGCTATCAGACGATAACAGGAGTATGTGGGACCATGGTCCCAGGTGACTATCAGACGATAACAGGAGTATCTGGGACCGTGGTCCCAGGTGATTATCAGACGATAACAGGGGTACGTGGGACCGTGGTCCCAGGTGACTATCAGACGATAACAGGAGTATGTGGGACCGTGGTCCCACCGGAAATCGAAATATCGAAGGAGAAATTGGATAAAGCTGGCCGCTACATAAAATATTTACCAGCCCAAAGTCCTGGCAGATTTATCAAGATTCCTGAGCTTCCAGCTCCTTGAGTATCGCTTCAATTTTCTTAATATACTCAGCAGGTAAACGAGTTCTGTCCAGATTCAGTATGATTTTATCCCCTTTATACAAAGCCGATGCACCGGGCGCGAACTGATGTCTTGAACTGAGATTAGCTCTGCTTAAAGAATTTTCTTTCAGAACCGCCATCAACAATGTAATGACCTCATCAGATTCAAAAATTACACCTGCTTTCTTTTGCTCGTGCAGTTCCTCCGCCCGATTTTTTAGCTGTTCTTCTTTATCAGTAAAGGCTTTTAAAAGAGCTTCACCAGCCCGTGCGGATAGTTCACCGGGATGAGAAAAGAGGGCAACTACAGATTTTGGTAATCTGGCAGTGTTGATGCAACGACTAATGATTTTACGTGAAATATGTTCCGCATCAGCAAGAGCTGAAATGTTACCCGCGAATTCATTCTCCAGACGTTTTGCGTAACGATGACCTCTTTCATAAGCACTCGTTGGACGATAATCGTTTCCCAGCCGGGATAACGCAGCCATTTGTTCATCATCAAGGTCACCGACAAGAACACGATAATCGCAAGATGTAAGAATGGCTGCTTTTCGACGTCGACTCCCGTCTGCAATTTCTATGATGTCAGAAATCCGGCGGCCAAATGCAGGTGTCTGCTGGCCAGCCAATAAAAAGGAGGGGATCAGGTCATCAAGTGCATCCTCCGTGAGAAGTTCCTGATCGCGCTCATTACCTGACCAGACCCTGGAGGTATTTTCTACCGAGTTTCCTGGGATTACTTCCAGCGTGAATTTAACTTCCCGACCGCATACAGGCAGGGCGATAGAATTTCCACGCGCCATAGCTCCAACACGCGCAATTAATGAATCAACCATTGGAGCAGCTGGGGCAGGGGCGGGCGATGAAGCGTTTTCTACCGCCTGGGAATTTACTGTATGTTTCGGAATGATCGGAGCACGTTTCATTATCGAATCTCCCACCGAGGTTTAATCAGGCGATCAAAGATCTCATTGCAGACTGGCTCCCAGATAGATAAAGCATTTCGCCATGCACCGGTAGAAGAACGCTGATCAATTGCCTGTTCGAAAACTGTTCTCATACGAATCTGGCCTTTGCCTACTTCATCAGTTTCCCGAACAACATTTTTCAGGACCATACTTCCCCAGGCATCTCTGATTTGCTCTTCCATCCAGGGAGATTGTGATCCATTGTTATTGCTGTATTTTGTCAAAAGAATGCGGACATCCGGTTCAAACCCCTTAAGATCAACGTTCTTAAGCAGGTCGCGTAACATATCGAAAAACTGAAGGGCGGAAGTGTAATCGAAAAGTTCTGCAGGAGTCGGCACAATGAGAACATCGGCTGCACATACTACATTAATCGTACCGATACCCAGGTTCGGAGCGCTATCGATAACTATAACGTCATAGTCATGCGCCACCGTTTCAATTGCCAGACGAAGCATCAGGTGTGGATCGGCAGGTAATTTACCTTCGTCAAATTTTCCCATCAGTTCGGTTTCAATTCGATGTAGAGCCAGACAGGAAGGAATGATATCAAGGCCTGGCCAGCAGGTTGGTTTTATCGCATAGCTGGCATCATCTGTTTCCCCAAGATAGAAGGGGAGTAATGTATCTTCGGCATGAATATGGAGATCGGGAACCCATCCGTGATACATCGATGCCGTTCCCTGCGGATCATTGCCTTCAACAAGTAAAACCCGTAAACCTTTAAGAGCAAGATCCTGAGCAAGATGAACAGAGACAGAGGTTTTATAGACGCCACCTTTATGAGCCGCTACACCGATAACCGGAGGGAACGCGTCTTCTGAACGCCGCAGCCGAGTTCCAAACACATCCCGCATGTGGTTGATCTGTTCGATAGTATAGCCAACACGTTGCTCAACTCTGCCACGGGTTTCCATATCAGGGTGGGGGAGACGGCCCGCTTTCTCTGCATCTCTGATGGCCTGCGATGAAACACCAACCAAATCAGCTGCTTCACCGATTCGCCAGCGGCGAGTAATCTTGCGTGCCTCCGGACTGTCATCATTAAACTGAGCAATCGCTATTGCCTTAGTCATTTCATGACCAGCACTAATGCACTGGTTCAAGGTATCCATTAATCCCATACTGAGCATCCTTTAATCATAACTTTGCAGTATTTTATTAAATCTTGGAAATTAATGCAAAGCAACACTAAAAACGCAAAGCCATTAAAAACATGCAAAGTTGCTCACAAAACAAACAATCCAGTAGCTAAATTCAAGCAGGTGAATCTGCAAAAGCATACTGCAGTCAATAAAAATGACTAATGCTCGCCGCAGCCATGTAACCGAGCGTAGCGAGCGAACTGGCGAGGAAGCATAGAGGAACCGTTCAGGCAGGTGGCACTTACGCTCAGTGTGGGAAGATGTGTCCGCTATGGGAAACAATCCGAGCAGACGCACCTACTATATCAGCCAATTAATGGGCAATTAACTGTGACAATCTGCCCTCATTAATGAGTCGAACAAACTGCAGTACCTGGTATACGGTTAATCCGCTTCGTAAGTAGGGGGCAAGGGTGCAACTGTGACAAATAGCACTCAGCGTTCACAGACATACGTGACAATTTGCACTCTTTAAACTGTGACAAACAGCCCTCAGGAGCTGTGACAAATTGCCCTCAAATTCTGCTTAACGAATAATTACGGCAAAAAATAAAGCGAGTAAGACGAATAATGGCAGAGGTGAACAGCAAAACTGTGACAAATCACCCTCAGACTGCCGGGTAGAATGTGACTAACCACCCTCAAATCTGTGACAGATTACCCTCGAGTTATTCGCCCGTCATGGAGGTGACATCCCGGAAGGTAAATACGATATGAGTAGTCTGACGGCCCTTCTTTTTCTCTATGTACGACAGGCGCATTGGGGTCCTGCTGTTGATTTCATCAACGCTGGCCTGCAGGAAACGACGGCGGAAGTCCGGCATACGCTGGTAACTTTGAGGTAGTTGGTAGCGCTCCATGATCCAGTCGATTTTCAGGGACACGACGCCTGAGCCATCCGGCTTACGGTACTGGCAAAGGGATTCGTATAAACGCATGGCATACGGATTGGTGATCTCTTTTGTTTCACTGAGTCTGAACTGCGTAAAACGGTTCTGTAGTCCAATGAAAAACGGAATGAGGTATGGGTTGATATGTACGCTGTAAAGCCCTCTGGATGGGCTGTGCGCACGTTTGATAAACCAGGGAAAAGATTCATATCCCTTTTCATCGCCGGCGTCTTCTTCAGGCCGATAGAAAACCACTTCCTTACCAGCAAACCCCTTCAATGCCTGCCGTATATCCTTACTTGCCTCAGCGGAGGTCAGTCCGAAAGTTTCAGCATATTTAGCAACATGAATTTCGCAGATACCATCATGTTCCTGCAGAGTACCGTCGGATTTTCTGATCTGGTCAACGAACAGATACAACATACGTTTTTGATCCCGGGAGAGACTGTATGCCGCCTCAGTCAGCTCGTTTGACTGGACAATACGCGGGCTATTTTTACGTTTTTTGTGATTTATAACCGGTATTTCCACCATGACAGATCCATGTGAAGTGTGACAGGTTTTTAGATTGTCACATTAAATAAAAAAGAGTCAACAGGCAGGGATAACTTTGTGAAAAGCCGCATCGCCCGAGGGCAATTTGTCACAGAGTTGAGGGCAATTTGTCACAGATAAAGTGGTCATTTGAGGGTGATTTGTCACACTGAAAGGGCAGTTTGTCACAGCTACACCTCTGAAAGCCGCATGGATAAAGGGCTGTAAGCCCTTCTAAAAAAGTAAACCTAACAACTGTTTTAAAAATGTTTATAAAAATGTACCAGTGGATAAGTGGATAAATTCGGGGGCTCCCTTAAGACATCGAGCGTAAGCAGAATATATGAGTACTGTTCCCTGGTGCTTCCTCGCTCACTCGCGGGCTTCGCCCTGTCGTTCAACTGCGGCGAGCACTGCTTGCTCAATCATATCCACGGCCGGAATTTAGCATCCTCCCGGAAATAGCAGCCTCTTAACCTGGGGGGGGTTCCCATAGTTACCTATGCAGATTGACCTGGGATAAGCTTTTTTATCAGCGCGACGGCTTCAGCTTCCGGCATCGCAAACTGAACGCGGTGGCGTGCCGCTACATCGAGCGCAAACACTTTCGTATAGACTTCCGTCGAACTTATCGACTTGTGTCCCATGAGACTCTGCAGCACCTTCAGCGGTATACCGGCATACAACATATGCATGGCGTAACTGTGCCTAAACGTGTGCGGCGTCACCGGTACTGAGAATGTCACACCGTCGGCGGCCGCGGCTTCGACCGCCTCAGCAAGCCAGGTGCGCACGGTCCGATCGGTGATCTCCCAGATGCGGGCCTTCTCGGTTCGGCCGGTCCGCTTGTTGCGTCTTTCCAGCGGTATTTTCAGCGTGGCCACCATCATCTGCAGCTGGCTGACGTACTGGGTGTCAGAAAGCGGAACCAGGCGATGAGCCTGACTACCGGCCGGCGCTCGACCTGCCGTTCTGGCCGCTTTCTCGGTGCGCTGCTTGAGCGTGGCCAGCTGCACGAACGGATACGGTGCCGCCAGCGAAAAATCCCCCCTGGTTAGCGCCAGCGCCTCGTTAATGCGGGCGCCCGTGTTCCAGAGGGTGGCCAGCAGCATCTTACGGTGCAGATCGGGCACATAGTGGAGCAGGGCGCTCACTTCCGGCGCCAGCAGATATCTCGGCAGTTCGTCGTGAACGATGGCCATCTGACGCAATGCCAGCGCTGCGGGATAATCAATGGCTACCGGGAGCACTGTTCCGGGAGACATCGAAGAGCCAGCTGGAACCAGGTTATTCATTTTCTTTGGTATCTTTTTTCATTGTACGGAATGGGCTGCTCGGTACCACTACTAACATAATAAGCAGAAGTCCGACACAACCCAGCCAGAAAGCTGGCGAAGTCACAAACAAAACAATTCCGTCGATGACAGTAGACACGATATTTACAGGCATAGACTCTATTCCTTTCATAGGGTCAGTTATTTCAGAACCGGAAAACTGACAGAATCAGTCACAATTCCAGGTTTCCGTTGCCATCATCAGCAATTGCATTGCTGTTCCTGAGAAAAGGGATAACACGGAGAAAGCCTGTGCACCCACACAATGATAGGTACCTCAGACCCCCCAGAACATCAGGTTGATGGCATTTTTAATATCATTCTCCCGGTGACTGAGGTCGGCCATTTCCTCGCCGATAACCGAAACCGGCACACTGGCCATATCGGTGGTCATCATGCGGTAACTTTCGTCGCCGGCATTCACCACCGGGTAAAGCTCACGTGAGACTTTATCGGACAGCAGGTGGGCGCTGATCAGCGGGATCACCATCCGGCGTCCCGGGGTGTCAATAATGTCACTCTGCACGTCGACGAACAGACGGTAGCGGCTCTCTCTTTTATAGGCGTAGACCTTAAACTGCATATCACCAGTCCCTGTTTTCGTCAGCAAACGATCCGTTAGCCTCGATAAAGCTGGCCACCTCAGCCATCCCTTCACGGTTTTCTTCCTGCCAGCGTTCGGCGCGCAGACGTCGGGCTTCGTTCTGCATGGTCGTACTGACCAGACCGGAGATATTCACGTCGTATGCCTTGAGCAGCTGATAGCTGTCGCTGTCCACTGTCACGGTAATTCGTTGCTTCATGATGCACCTCTTTTTTACATACTTCAGGTATGAGGTAAAGTATACATTCCCCGGCCGCAAAAATCTGCCCTGCATTGTGAATACTGTTAACCGGCTTACAGTGAAGGAGTTAACTGTAAGCTGCTGCAATATGCATGCTTTTTATATGTATTATGATGTGCATTTCAGTGATGCAGGGTTACATTCCGCAAAACGCATATTGTTAACCAGCCAATAGTTATACATTCATATTTTACATAATGTGATATTAACCTTATGTAATTACAACTCAGATTATAAAAACGGAACTGAATTACCGGACGGTCGTTCCGGTCAGATCCGACTTTTCACTTTCAGTGAAGTTTCCGGAAGTGTACCACGGTCAGGGAATAATCAAATCGGCGTTTCACGGTGGTGAGCGGGCGGTCACGGAGCAGGGGAGAGACACAGCATATAGCGTCATGATCAGATGATGACACCGCTACATCTTGTGTTACCGGGCCTCTGCACGCCGGTAGGGCTGAAGAAGATCCGGGACTACCTTTTTTCGGATCTGATGAGAAATAAGAAGAGAACGGTGCAGGTTTAGCAATACCTACATCACTTTCAGTAATAAAGGATGTATCACAAATTAAAGATACAAACTCAGTAAATTAATGACAAAAACATTGAATGCTAAGTTAGCATCTTGAGCAAAACAAATACTAAAGGAATGATGATGCTCAGTCAGCTTAACCTGCGTTTTCACAAAAGATTGATCGAGGCGCTGAAAGTGCGCGCCGTTCGCGAAAATACTTCGGTCAACGCCTGGCCGAACGCTTCCTCGATGACGGTCTGAAAACGGTTGCGCCCGACGACGGGTATTTTCAGCTGACCGCCGATCCGGAGGCCGCAGTCCGACAACTGTACCGGCATATCATTCTCGGCCAGACCTTAGGCACCGCGGCCGTCTCCCGGGATGAACTGCGCTTCATCCTGGTTCATGCCCGGGAAGCCTTTCTGTGCGGCCGGAACAGGGTGGCCACGCTCCCGGCCCTGCGCACCCTGATGGACATCACCCAGGATCTGCTGACCTGGCAGGCTGAGAACGACCGTCCGGTGGACGGACACTACCTGAAGGGGATCTTTCGCCTGGCGGGGGAGAACTGGACGGTAGAATTCGACGCTTTCCTAGTGGCGCTGCGCCCCGTGGTGGATCAGATGTATGCCGAACATCTGCTGCGCCCGCTGGAAAGACTGGCAGACGTGCCGGACGCCGTGCTGGCGGAAATCTTTACCCTGCCGCGGCTGAAAGCCGTTTTCCCGTTGGTTCTGCGCGGGCTGGACTGGACCGGACCAAAAGCGACAGCGCTGGCGCAGGATCTGCGCCCGGTGATCCCGGCCGTCACGCAAACCATTGAAGCCGGCACCCTGCGCCTTGATGGTTAGGAGATTGAATCATCGTTTCAAAAAATTCCTGGCCATGAATGTCGTCACCGGCAGCGCACTGACGGCGCGTGGTTGTGACTCTTATGTTAACAGAATACCGCTTTCGATTCTTTTTTGACCTGAAAGCCATTTTTTCAGGCGCACTTATCCTGCTGCCTGTCCCTGAAGCCATCGTTTACGGTCGATATTATGCAGCCTTTCGGCCACTAACACCGAAGCGTGCCTGCCCGCTTCTGCGCTGACAAAGCGCAGCCGGTTACCGCACAGAATGCATTTGTACGGGTCTGTGCGCAGAAATTCCTTCATCAGCGCGGCGAATCCCGGTTTCTCCGGTTTTTTCCGTGCCTCCATCTCCAGGGCTTCATACACCTTTGGCAGCAGCTCGCCCCGTTTCCTGCTGGACAAAAAGCCGTAGTAGCGCACCATCTTAAAGTGCTTCGCCGGGATATGACTGATATAACGGTCAATCATCTCTTCCTGCGTCAGCGTCTGCTGCCGGTACTGCTGCGTACGGTGGTCGAGGTAATGATGTGCCACGGCCCCGCCGCTGTAGTGCCTGAGCTTTGCCGCCGACACCGGCGGTCGCTTCAGATACCGGCCCAGATATTTGACGCTACGCCATGCACCCCGGGTCTTCTTTGCGAAGTGGACCTTCCAGCAGCGCCCGTACTGCGCTTCCAGATAACGGCCCCACTGTTTTTTGTTCCGAATATGATCCAGCCCCGGCAGGCTGCCGGGGTTAATCAGGTCATAACTGTGGCGCAGCAGGCGGGTGACCGCCCCGCGCCAGATGACCTCCACGGCGTGCTTCTTAAAGAAGATATCGCGCCAGACACCGTGTTTAACGTCGGGGCCACCGCGGGTGACGGAGAGGTGTATGTGTGGATGCTGGTTGAGCTGGCGGCCGTACGTATGCAGGGCGCAGAAGATACCGATCTCCACGCCCTGTTTGCGGGCCCAGCGTAGCATGGCCCGGGTGGCAGCACGGAACAGGGCATTGAGCAGAGGCCAGTTGTTATTGAAGAAGGGCCACAGAAGGTGGGGCATGGTGAAGGTGATGTGCTGCCAGTCACAGTCGGGCAGAATATGCTGTTGCTCTGTAATCCACTGCTCCGTGGCTTTATGCCCGCAGGCGCTGCATGCCTTTGACTTGCAGGTCTGGCAGAAGAAGCGGGAGTGTGTGCAGTCAGGAGATGAGCAGCAGTAGCGCTTCACGCCCATCGCTGTGGTGCCGCAGGCGAGCATGCGCTCAACGCAAAGTCGTGTCCAGGGCGTGACGCGGCCCCCGAACCTGGCGAGGAACCTGTTCCAGGCGTCATCGACGGTGAAGAGCAACTTTGCGGGGCGCGGAATGTACATGCCGCAGAGTATAAAACGGGACTCTGTACCTGCAAACCATCGGAATCGCGAAGCGGTGACGCTCGCCCTGTAAGGGCGCTACTGTTCTAATCGTTTCTCATCCGTATCCGGAGCGGTCCGTTATGATTAAAGGGCTACAGCAGGCGGCTGAGAGCGTAGATGGAGTCACTGGTTCGTAACCTTGAAACGCTCTATGGTTTCGATACGCGCAAGATAAACGGTGATGAGGAGAGGCGTGTCACACGCCAGAATGACAGGATAGTGTTTATCTTTCCCACTCACTGGTTCAATATCACCCCAATGATGAAAGCGTATATGAATGACACATGGGGTAGCGTTGGCCCGGATTTATGGAAGGGTAAGGAAATGCTTATTGTTACTACTGCTGCCGGTGACGACTCAACATACGGAAAAAATGGCAGAACAGGTACTGAGCTTGCCGATATTTTCACACCCATGGAAGCCAGTGCATTACATGCGGGCATGACATGGCTCCCGCCACTTGTTTTTCAGGGGGTGAGAACCAGCCAGTTGCCTGAATACCAGCGCCAGCTGATTGAACGCCTGACAAAGTAGAAATCTGCCTTCACAGAAGGCGGCTCTTATACTGGCGACTGGTATAGTGACTGCCCTGGACGCTGTGGAGCAACACTCCTGTTGGCTTACCCCGAAGCGGCCAGGCCATCTGCAACGCTTTGACCGTGAGTGCTGAGTCCGGCGACGTCGACATAGCCCAGCCCACCGGTTTACCGGCGAACTATGTGTATCATTTGTAGGGGAGGGCATATGTACTGAACCCCAGATTTGACCGTGCCTGTAATTTGTTTATAGTATTGAGCGGCTTTGGTTTGGTCCTGGCTCAAACTCTATGCCTCTCATTTATCCCGGGCATCAGACCCGGCAATACATCCACTCTCGCTTTGGAGAAGCTGACAAACGCTATGCGTATTACGCCACCCTGAGTTTTCTTTCCTCCGTTGTACTGAGCGAGCCTCAGAACGCACTCAATATCATCCCGTCTGCGGATGTGCTTTATCGTACGTAAAAATGCTGCCCTCCAGGGCTGACTGTATCTAAAAACTGAGAAATTAATATGTTACTGTCCTCGACGCGTAAGGACTGGCTGGGTAACGTCCGTGGTGACGTTCTGGCCGGTATTGTTGTCGCGCTCGCACTCATTCCAGAAGCGATCGCCTTTTCCATTATTGCCGGTGTAGACCCCCAGGTGGGCCTCTACTCGGCGTTCTGTATTCCTCTCGTTATGGCCTTCTTTGGCGGACGTCCGGCGATGATTTCTTCATCCACCGGTGCAATGGCGCTGCTTATGGTGACGCTGGTGAAAGATTATGGTTTACAGTATTTACTGGCCGCTTCCATACTGACCGGGGTATTCCAGCTGATAGCCGGTTACCTGAAGCTCGATGGACTAATGCGTTTTGTTTCACGCTCAGTGGTCACGGGATTCGTTAATGCGCTGGCAATACTGATTTTTATGGCGCAGTTGCCCGAATTAACCAACGTGACCTGGCATGTTTATGCCATGACTGCGGCAGGGCTGGGGATCATCTATATCTTCCCTTATATCAACAAAACCATTCCTTCACCGCTTGTGTGCATCGTGGTGCTGACCGGCATTACCATGTGGCTGCATCTGGATGTACGAACCGTCGGGGATATGGGGAAACTTCCCGACAGTCTGCCGGTCTTCCTGCTCCCGGACGTGCCCTTAAAATCTCCAGACGCTGCTCATCATACTGCCATATTCTGCGGGGCTTGCCGTGGTGGGGCTGCTTGAGTCGATGATGACCGCCACTATTGTGGATGACATGACCGACACGCCAGGCGACAAAAACAGGGAGTGCAAAGCTCAGGGCATAGCAAACATCTGCACATCCTTCATCGGAGGAATGGCAGGCTGCGCGATGATAGGACAATCCGTTATCAACGTAAAATCCGGTGGCCGCGGACGGCTTTCAACCCTCACGGCGGGCGTGGTGCTGCTTGCCTGATTGTGTTCCTGCGCGACTGGGTCTCCCAAATCCCGATGGCAGCGCTGGTTGCGGTGATGATTATGGTTTCCATCGGGACATTCTCCTGGCGCTCCATTGCCAACCTGCGGACACACCCCCTTTCAACCAGCGTGGTCATGCTTGCCACTGTCGCGGTTGTGGTGGCAACACATAATCTGGCCTTCGGCGTGCTGACCGGCGTACTGATTGCTTCGCTCAACTTTGCCACTAAAGTATCCCGGTTCATGCGTGTAACCTCAGGTCTGGAGGGGACCAGCCGGGCGTATACCGTCACCGGCCAGGTATTCTTTGCATCAGCAGACCGCTTTACCAGCCACTTTGATTTCCGTGAAGCGATTGAGAATGTGGTGATAGATGTTTCACATGCCCATTTCTGGGACATCACGTCCGTCAGCGCCCTGGATAAGGTGGTCATTAAGTTCCGAAGAGAGGGCACTGGGGGGAGATACGTGGGATGAATGAAGCCACCAGCACCATCGTTGACCGGTTTGGTGTTCACGATAAACCTGAAGAAGTCGAAAAACTGATGGGCGGTCATTAACAGACCGGAGGGAAAACTATGAATAATACTGTTACAGCCTGTGTGGACGGTTCACTTTCAACGCGGTCAGTGTGTGAATATGCGGCGTGGGCAGCCCGCACTTTGCAATCACAGCTCGCACTGTTGCACGTTATCGAAAAAGACAGCACCCCGGTAGTGTCAGACCTGACCGGCACTCTAGGCATAGACAGTCAGCAATTGCTGACCGATGAGCTGGTAGAAATCGAAGGGCAACGTAATCGCCTGCTGATGGCCCAGGGGAAAGCAATACTGGAAAGTTGTGCTGAACTGCTTCAAAAACAGGGAAGCCCGGATGTGCTTTTGATGCAAAAACACGGTACACCGGATGAAGTTCTGGCAGAGCTGAGCGACCTTCGTCTCATGGTGCTGGGGCGTCAGGGCAGCCAGCATCCGGTAGGCTCTCATCTGGAAAGCGTTATTCGTCTGCAAAAGAAACCCCTGCTGGTTGTTCCGGAGAACTACTCAGCGCCTTCCAGAGTTATGTTGGCTTATGATGGCAGTGAAGAAAGCAGGAGAAACCTGGAACGTCTGACGATGAGTCCCTTACTCAGGGGGCTGGAATGTCACCTTGTCATGGTAAACGGTAAGAAGGAAGAGCTGCTGACCGCACAGAAAATTTTATGTGACGCGGATATAGAAAACAGCACAACACATCTTACCGGGCAATCAGTCGGGGATGCGCTTATTCGTTACGCCGGTGAAAATGCTGTCGATCTGATAGTGATGGGGGCCTACGGTCATTCCAGGTTGCGGCAGTTCTTTATCGGTAGTCATACCTCTGAAATGCTGCAAAAGATGCAACAAACCGCTTCTGATCCTCCGTTAGCAATGAAAAAGGGCGGGTACCCTCGCCCTACTTCATGAAGTGGGATAGCGAAGCTTTACATGTCCGCCCTGTGCGGAAAAATCTACAATAAGCGAATGCGTAAAATTAACGATGAGATGTCGCTGCGGAGTAAACCTAAAATGGTGGCCATTGGTGCGCTGATGCGGAAACTGGTGCACTGGTGTTATGGCGTACTGAAGACCGGAACCGTTTTAATGAAGAAGGCCTGAAACAAGTACTGTCAACCTGACTGTACCAGGCTGGCATTAAAACCAGGACAACGCTCACGCCAGTAAGTGAGCGCAATACACTATGAGCGAAAAACGGAAGCTGATAAAAAACAGACGATATCGTGGTGGGGAGTTTAACTGCAGGAAATCATCATCGCCGCCGGTGCCGCCAGCAGGGCGCTGGCGGATTTCACCATTTCCGTAGTGAACGCTGGCGTCTCCTGAATACCTGCTTTGCCAAACAGGTATTTACGGTTTTCCTCGGCTTTGCCCACCGCATCTATTCTGTTCCTGATATCTGTTTCAGCCAGTTGACGCTGATGTAGAGACTCAGGATTTAATACCTCTACAGAGGATATATACAGCGGGCTGGCTCCACTCCCTGCCGGGAATCTCACAATGACATCGTCATTTCTGGCGGAGGAGGTATAGCCGGCTGGACCATAAACCCCCTGTCCGCTAATGATTCCTCTGGCGTTTGGAACAAAATTCTTGGGAAACAACTTGGAGTCATTAAT
>NZ_CP077676.1:0-78046 GCF_019048985.1 Klebsiella sp. PL-2018 | reverse complement strand
AATCGCCTCTTTTTTGATGCTGGATTATTTGATTTCGTGGCATTGCACGGCAGTAATCGCAGAACAGGCTTTCTTAAGCCTCTCCGGGGTTTTTTTGATGTTGTGTGGTCTGGATTTCCGCTTTATTGCCAGGCGTGTTCGGTGCTCACTGCGTTGTGCTCCGCCTCATGCCTGACAAGAAAGCGTTTCCGGTGAAAAATCGAGTGAGTCTGGCAAGTGATTCCAGCAGGCATCCCATTTAAGTACCCGCAAAGAATCTGTCGCATCAGGGTTATTGCATTACGCTGGATGGTTTGTTAGCTGGGTGCATCGCTTTTATTCGCGCTGCCTGAACCAGTAGCACTCAGGCCCGTCCTCGCGTGGATGAACTGAACCCAGAAACCAGCCCTCTCCGGGCGGGGGGAACCAGCTCCCACGTCGACGCATCCGGCGGGCCGTCCTGTCATGCCTCGCCAAAAAGCATCAGTCGCCTCGTCACGCATTGTCATGACAAAGCACTCCAGCTTCTGCACGCGCAGCCAGTACATCAGGTGTGCTGTCGTCTGGCAGCAGCTGGGACTAACGCCGGGTGAGTCCAGTAGCCCTGCCCGTCGCGGTCTTCCTTCACCGGCACTATCATTCGTCGGCCTCCAGGGGGGATACGCTTTGGGCGTTTTCAGTCTCATCCGAGCTCTGCTGTGCACGGGCAAACTCGCGCACCTGCGCCTGATATTCCGGCGCGAAACAAAATAAATCACCTTCCTGTTTCTTGAAACATCTCGCATATTCCGAACACACCGCCTGCAACAATGTAAACGATGAAGAGGATATTGCCGGCAGCGTACACCAGGCACGTCGCCGCACCAGTCTGAATATCAGCGACCAGCGCAAACCACTTCATCTGGTGAGAACCAGAGCACCAGGCAGACTGCAGGCAGCAACACCGCAGGTGCCCGGACGAAGGCTTTTCTGAGCATGAACCCCACAGCCCGCCACCACATTCGCGTCTGTTTTTTTGAACAACACATCGCTCTGCAATATCTGCCAGATGATGTCGGCTTTCTCGTTTACCTTCATACTGACACTGGTATTGCCGCAGCTCACATACGTCCGCACGGGCGTCAGGCAGTTGCCGCTTGCGGTCAATATCCCGCGTATACAGCGCCAGTCCGCCCCACATCACGGCTGTGCTGCCGGCGAGCAGGGTCCAGAATTGCCACGCATCGAAGCCCCCCTCTGCAGAAAGATGAAATGAAAACAAAAGCGCAAATGGCAACGTGAATGACAGAATGAGCATGACCTGCGCAACGCGCAGGCGAAAATAACGGAACATGGTGCTTTCCTTTTGATTTGGGTTTTCGGATTGCAGCCACACGACAACCGCGCGGGCAGTTCACATGCCGGCGTCTGGCAGAGCGTGGTTTGATTTATTGCCCGATGACGAACGTCACCGGCACCGCAGTCCGGGCGGTATTCAGTGCGGCTTTTGGGTTGTACTTTCTGTCAGCGTGTTCAGAAAGTCGCTGACCGTTTTCAGGAGCGCCCTGCTGTCCCGGTTCGCAGCAAAGGCACATTCGCCTGGCGCATCACTTCATTGAGCAGAATATCGCGCTTAACACGGCTCTTTTTCAGGTGCGAGGCGTCATCCAGCTCTATTGCGGCAACTACCGCAAAGGTGTGCCGGTCGACAATCACCACGTCACAGTGCCATTGCGCCGCCATGTTGAATAACCGCCACCACATTTTGGACCGGGGCCGGATATGCGCGACAGCTCCACGATATCGGCTACGCGCACCTGCGGGCACAGATACCAGCGCTGCATATCCACGTGCCTGAACAGGTCGTGCATGAAATACACCTCCCTGTCGGTCATCAGCGTCCGCTGCGCCCGCCAGTGATGCCCGCTGCCCAGCAGCTTTTCATTCTCTCCGGGGGTAACGCCCGCCGCAGCCAGTTCCCTGACCAGCGCGGAGTCTGGCCCTCTGCCTGTCCGGGTAAAATGCCAGAGGAGGAACAGAAACGCCCCCACCACTAAAACGCACATCAACAACCGCATTTCACCTCCTTTTGTCAGGTTCATGGATAAATATGAGTACATCGTTAACTTTCTGACCCGGTTCGGTTATCCTGATTAACGAATCAGTCTGACTGATCACCTCCAATAAATACTCATAGAGCTACATCTTTTGCCTGCCTCCATCGACGTGGAGGCATTTTTTTGCTCAGGCGACAATGACCCCCTCCCGCGCTGATTAATCCCTGTTTTGTGGTATAGTAAAGAACTGTCAGCCATCCCTGGAAGACAGTACCTCCTTATAGATTTAATCTCTTTTGAAAGTTACGCCTCAGCGGATTGCTGAGGCTTTTTTTTGCCCGCTGATGCCGCTGCCCGGAATCACTTAATCCTCAAACGATTTGATAATCTCGCGCTCGATGTTGCGCAGTTCAGTGGTGGTGGTTTTTTCAGGTTTTCCGGTGTCCTGCACCGGCGTGTTTCCCGCTCATCCCGGTTCAGCTTGTCCAGCGCGTCCGCCTTCGTCTGGTCATCCGGCTGAGTGTCTTTCTCCGGCAGCATCTCCTCCGCCCGCTTCATGATGTCCGGCAGTGCATCGACCGGCAGCACCCGGTCCGGTTTCTTCTCGTCCTGAAGCTGCTGCTCTGCGGCCTTAAGGGTCTCCTCTGTCGGTTTACCCGCCTCCGTCAGCGAGGCGGCCAGTTCCGGCAGCTCCGGTATCACCGGCCTGGTCTCCGCCCGTCAGCCTGCCGATATTGTGCGGCTCACCGTCCCCGCTGAAGCGCAGCACAACACCGGTGTCCGGGTTTTCTGCCGCCAGTCTGAAGGCATCCGGCAGGGTTTCCGCCATCATCACATCGCCGTTGCTGCTCTGCTGGACCGCCACAAACCGTGCATCCTCTGCCCCGACAATTTCTGGTTTGCCGTGCGCATCCCCGCGCCCGTCCAGCGGCAGCATCAGGATGCCCGTGCGGTGTCCGTGTTCGTTCCACGCCGGAAAGGCCATCGCCGCATCCGGATGCGCGTCGTCCCCGGCACAAACCGCCCCAGCGTTTTCTCCCCGTCCAGCTCAAGGCTGTTCAGCAGCTGACGTCCGTAAGCCACGCTGTCCGCCGGGCGCGATATCGACAGGATGGCGTCAGCCCGCCGGCTCATCCGGTCATCCTTCTCATGCAGCACATCGTGCGCCGTATCGGCTTCCTGATGTTGCTGCACCGCACTTATCCAGCCCTCGAGGTTGTCGGTGTACACCTGCACATGCTCCTTGTGACGCGACATGGCCACGTAGCCCGCGTCAGGTGACGCCATAACCTTACGTCCGGCCTCAACCCCTTCCAGCGTGATAGCGAACCGCTCACTGGCCCCCTGAGCACCGTAGGCGGTCACCGCGTACCCGAGGTCCAGATGCCGGTCTTCCGGCCGTGAGAGATCCAGCGTTCGTCCCGGGCCACCGTCCAGGCTGGCGAGCTGCACCCGGTCACCGGTTATCTTCTCCACCCGCATCCGTTCGTTGTTCACGTAGCCGCGCTCGGTGTCCGTGCGCGTGAAGCGCATCCGGTCACCTTCGGCAATCTCCATCTCCTTTTCCCGGTAGAACTGCGGCGCCTGCGTGCTGTTGTCGAAAGGCGATATCACCATCTCCTTTCCGTCAGCGTTCTGCAGCGTGGCCACACCCGCTTTGACGTCTGTGCCGGTGATGGTCCAGTAGTCGCGGTTCAGCATCACCAGATTGCCGGTGTTCTCGCTCCAGGCGTTCAGCGTTCGCGCCCGGGAGTCGGTCATCCTGACCGGCTCCAGTACCGTTACCGTGGCCGGGTTCGTGACAGCCTCCTTCGCCAGAAGCAGGTCGTGAATCGCCGCGTTAATGTCCTTCCTGTCCCGGTTCAGGTGCGCAACGACAAGGGTGTTATCCCGCGCATCAGCGGTGCGCCCCGCAAAGTCCCGGGCGATGGCCTCCGTGACGTTAACCGGTTGCCCCGCATCTGCCAGTGCCTGGCGTTCCTCATCGTTCTTCGGCGCAATCTCCGTCACCGAACTGGCAGGAAAATACGCATCCCCGTGCCGGGGCACATAGTCCGGCAACGTTTTCGCCGTCCTCGCCAGCGCAGAGCGCACATCCCCGTCAATCAGGTCATACACCGCCGCCCGCAGTTCCGGCGTCTGGCGCACAATCTCCTTCATAATCGCCACGTCCATTGCCGAGCGCTGCTGCGCCAGGCGGAACGGCTGACCGGTATCAATGGCTTTCAGCTGCGCATCGTCCCCGCTGGTTATCGCCCGGCCACCACCCTGCGCTATCACCCGGTAGGTTTCACTCATCTTCCGGTTGCCGACCATCGAGGCCTCATCCACCAGGAAGAGAGTGTTCCGGTAGTCCGGGGTTTCGCCGCTTCGCACCCGCTCCTGATGCTCAAAGATGAACGAATCCAGCGTCTGCGCCCGGACGCCAACGCTCTGCATCTCCCCCACCGCCCGGTGCGTGGGGGCCAGCCCGATAACGTCCGGTTTCTGCCCCTCCGGCAGCGTGCTGAGCGCACTCAGCACCGCCTTAAACTGCGTGGTCTTCCCCACCCCTGCGTAGCCCTGAATCCCGGTGAAGCGGTCCCGGCTTTCCAGTATCAGGCGCGTGGCGTTCTGCTGCCCGGCCGTCAGCCCGGCCAGCACCGACGCCGGCGTGTTCGCCATCAGAGGCTCCACGGCGTTTTTGCCCTCCGCGATATCCCGCAGGATACTTTTCTCCATCTCGTACATGACGCGGGGGACAACCAGCCCGCCCCGGCCTTCCACGCGTATCAGGTCCCCGGCTTTCATCTGGCGGGTAATCTCTTTCTGCAGCGCCACCGGCGAGACCTGCGGGTTCACCTTCACCGCCGCCGTCAGGATTTCTGCTGACTGAAACGCCACCTTCTGGTTCTGCACGTCGTTCAGCGCGATATGCACCGCCCGCTGCGCGTCCGTCAGGGTCTGGTCCTTCGCCGTCCGGACAGCGTCGCCCGCCTCCCCTTCGCCGGTGACGGCTTTCAGCTGGTCAGAGACCAGACTCACCCCGGTCATTTTTGACAGCCGGGTTTCGGCCCGGTCACGGTCCATCGCCGAGTACAGCGTGATGTTTTGTCCGCTGTTGGCCAGACGGTTCACGGTTTCTTCCCGCAACTCCCGCGTGGTCAGCGCGGCCAGCACCCGGGCATTGTCCTGCACGGAGGCACCGAAGGATTCCACGTACCCGTGCGTGAGCTTCAGCGGCTGTGAGATATCCACCGCCACCGGGCCTCCTGCCCGTCCGGCGTCCACCGCGCCGGCGTGCGACAGCACCAGACGCCCCTTGTCGTCCATCCCCCCGACCGTCACCGTGTCGCCCCCTTTCAGCTGACCCCGCGCCTCCCGCGCCAGCACCCGCAGCGTGTCGCCGGCAGCCACCTCAATCTGCCCCGGGCGGTAGAGGTTCCACTCTGACGTGATATCCCGCATCGCCAGCGCCTGACGGTTGCCGTCCCCGTCCACAATGCGCAGCGTATTTTTCGTCTCACTCACCCGGTCGATGGTGTAGCGCTCCATACGCTTTTCTTCTGCGTTAAAGCGCTCCATCACCATCCCCGCCCGGTACGTGTCCCGGTTCATCCGGTCATGACGGCTCAGGAACACCGGCGTCAGCGTCGGCACCTGATGCGTGGCCCCCGTAAGTAATCCCTGCTCGCGCATCACGTCCCGCACCGTCCCGGTCAGCAGCGCCTGCTCTTTCGCCCCGGTCACCTGCACCCGTACCGATTCCCCCGCCTGACGCGCCGCCACGCTGTCTTCGGCTATCTGGCGGTAACGCTGCGTTTTGTCCGGTTGCGACACCACCTGCACGGCAGGCCGTACCCGGTCAGCAAACGCGTGCCGCGCCACACCTGCGGCTTCCAGTACACCCAGCGCATGACCGTTGCCTTTCCCCATGCCGCTGTCCATAAACACAATCTGCGCCCCCGCCGTTCGCGCCTGCTCAACCAGAAACAGCGTGTCTTTCACCCCCAGCGTTTCCGCCTGCGGCACGATGACCGTGGAATGCGGCGTCAGCCCCATATCACTGCGCAGCGCATCCCGCCCCATCGCGGGCGCGGTCAGCCCGCCGGTATCCTGCAGGTACTGACGAAACTTCGCGGTCGGGGCCACCACCAGGGGGGAGCGGCCCTGTTTTTCACTGAGTGCCGACAGGTGCGCGATACGCCCACTCTGCACCGCCGCGCCGCCCTTGCCTTCCACAATCATCATCGGGGCGCGGGCCGCCGCCACGGTCCGGTAACCCCCTTTTTCTCCGGCTTCAGCCGCCCCTTCGGCCAGCACCTTTCCGCCCGCCATATGCTCCGCCGCCAGCTGCTTCACGCTGAGCTCGTCCAGCACATGAATATGTGAGGTGAACACCCCTTTTTCTTTGTCCATCGGTATCAGTTGCCCGGCATCGATGGCCTGCGCGATACCCGCCCGCAGCAGCGGCAGCATCTCCCGGTCAGGCGGCAGCATTTTGGCCGCCATGCTCATCACCTGTGAGTGGGAGAACTGCACCGACCTGTCCGACAGCGCCGCCACGGTCTGCGTGATAACCGACTGCACGGCCTGCTGGCGTTCGTCTGCAGACAGCCCCTGTTCACCGCCCGTCTTCTGTGCGCCGTCGTTCAGGCGACCATCCTGCGCGGCCTCCACCACCTGCTTCGGGTCAAAAGCATGCCCCTCCAGCGTCTTCCACCATTCGCTCTGCCGGGTTTCCCCGTCCACGAAGGTTTTCTGCTCACGGGTTTTCAGCGCAGCCAGCTGCCGTGAACGGGCGCTGGCGCCCGGCTCCACGGCCCGGTCAATTTCCGCCGCACGGGAGGAATACAGTTCCACCACGTCGCGGGGAACTTCCGCGATTTCAAACAGGCCATTTTTTCCGGTGTTCACCGTGCTGTAGCCCAGTGCCTCGATTTTGGGCCGCAGGATTTCCCGCTGCATCTGCCCCCAGGCCACCTGCAGGTCATACACCTGTTCACGGATGCCGTTGCGGTGGTGAATATCGCTGCCCAGCGCCCGCCATTTTTCACCGTCATGCGTGGCGTTCAGCAGCAGGGCGTGGGTGTGCAGGTGCATCTCGCCGTTCCGGTTGATGTCGTGGGTGAACAGCGCCATCACCGCGCTGTTGGTTTCCTTCAGGCTGACCTCACCGTTTTCCGTCACCCGGCAGTTGACGCTTTTCTCCAGCTGTGTGAGCGTTTCGGTGACCGACTCCTTAAACGCCTCAACCAGACGTTTGTCCCCGCCCATCAGGCCGAGGATGGAGAGGCTTTTGGGCGCACCAAACGTCAGGTCAATCCCCGGTCGGTTGCTCTCCACCCCGTCCACCTGCCGCGTGATGCGCGAGCCGTCCGGCAGATGGCCCCGCAGCACCGCATCCAGCACGGGCAGTGAGACATCCCCGCGCAGTCCGAGCTGCTCCGCGCCGTTCCCGAACCATTTCCCCTGGTCGTCATGAATGACTTCGTAGTTTTCCGCGCCACCGTAATACCCGGCGTCGCCGTTAATCGTGCTTAACGACATCATGGTTTACATCTCCGGTTCGTGCCCGCTGACCGGGATAAAGTCGCGCTCCTCCCGGGACATGGCCGCCTGAGCGGTCGACTGCGCGTACTGCTCATAATCAGCCAGCGCATCCTGTGCCTCCTGTACCGGTGACGTTGTCACCGGCCCCCGCGTGATGGGGATTGTTTTCTCACGCCCGCCGCCCGTGGCAGCGGCTGTGCCTGCTGGTTTACTTTTCTTTTCTGCCGATGAGGCATCACCCTCCGCTGGCCGCGACGCAGTACCGCGGGCAACGTTAAGGTCGATCCCCGGGGGCACCGCCTTGCGCGACACCACCACCCCGGTGTCCCTGTCGATCACCTCGCCCGGGGGCGTCGTTGCCGGTGCCGCCCCGCGGCTGTCTGCGGCAGGCGTCACCGGCGCGGGGGCCGGTTTCTGCGGCGGGACAGCCACCGGTGCGGCCTCAAACAGCGCCTGCACGGCTTTGCGCTCCTCGCTTTCCACGGCAACCAGCTGCATCTCGATTTCCGGGTCCAGCGACGTCCTGATGTCCCGCTCAATCAGCGCGTCAGCCACCACCGGGCGTTTACGGAACTTCAGTTTCAGCTTCGTCACCGGATAATCCCCCGGTAGCGTGACGAAGCATTCCAGGTCATTCAGCATCTGGATGTCGGAGTAGCTTTTGATCAGCACGCGCTCCTCGTCCTTGCCGTAGCTGATCCCGTCCCTGACCTGCTCACTCCCGAACGAGGTCTGCTCGCTGAACCGGCGGCGGATGGTTTCCCCGAGGTCGGTGGCCACATGCTTCGCCACGTCCGCACTGGGACTGCGGAAAAAGAATTTGGTGTTCAACAGGTCATAAATGGCACGGGCAAAATCCTTGCCATAGGCTTCTTCCATCTGCGCATAGTTCTGAAAGCCCAGCACAAAGCAGCCGCCGAATTTGCGGCCCTCCGCGAGGACGCGGGGCAGACTCGGCAGCTTGTGCAGTGACGGAATCTCGTCATAGAGGAACCAGATACGGCGAAGGCGGTTCGGCTCCAGCGACAGCAGGTTGGTGGCGGCCATCCCCAGCCACATGGAAATCAGCGGCTTCAGTGATTCGTGATAACGCTCATTTGAGGTAATGAAAAGCCACGCGGGGCGTGGCTTGTCGGCGTTTTCCTGCATCCATTCCCGGATGGTGAACCGGGGCCTGTCGGGGCCTTCCGTTCCCTGCAGATAGCGCATTGCCTTGACGTAGTTGGTCAGCACGCTTCGGATGGAGATCGCCGTTTTTTCGATGCTGCCGTCGACCAGCGTGGCGGCAGGCGTGCCTTCCAGAAAGGCCCGCAGCTTGTCGAGCCCCACGCTCAGCATGGTGCGCAGAAATTTGTTGTAGTTGCGTTCCGGGTCGTCACGCATACGCTCCGCGCCTTCGGCAAAGATGGTGCGGGCAGACCCCTGCCAGAACGGGTCGGCGGCGTTTCCCATCGGGATCAGCGTTTCGGTCATGGACTCGAAGTCGGGCAGATTGAGGCACTCGCCCCACATGTCCCAGTTCGGGCAGCGCCTGTCCAGCGGATTGAGAATGACGTCGCCCCGAGACGGGTCGTAAAACTTCTCCACTACCGTGCAGCCTTTGTCGTAGATGATCGCCGGCTGCTTCCTGCGGGCGATATGGTCCAGCTGCTTTTCCAGCAGGGTACTTTTCCCGGTACCGACCGTGCCGTGCAGGGCGAAGTTCTGGATCTCCGCATCCTTCTTCATCGGCAGGCCGTCAATGACCATGTCGGAGGCTTCATCGCGGCGGCGCAGCATTTTCGCCACCACCCGGACGGGTTCAAACGTCCGGCCACCCAGCACCTCGTCCCCGCTCTGCCCCCGTCCGAGCCTGCCGAGACAGAAGAAGATGAGAGCATACGCCGTCCCCATGACCACGGAGGTGATGAGCAGGCAGTTCAGTATCTCGTCGCGCAGCTTTATCCCGCACCAGACGGCGTAGGGATCGGTGAGCATCTTGTCCCAGGTGAACGTGTAGGCATGGCCCTGATACCAGAGTTCAAAAACGGGCGGGCTGCGCATGATTTGGGTAAAGGAGACCAGCGACCGCGCCCACCAGTATTGCACCCCATTATGAAATATTTCGGTATTCATGCGGAAATAGATCACGGCCACGCTGACCACCAACCAGAGAATAACCAGGTAATAGAACATGGCGTTATTCACCTGCATGAACATGCGAAAGCGGAGCAGCGCTAATTGTCCGCCACGGGTAATGTCATCAGTTTTTAACGTCACAACTGCGCTCCTAATTCTCTCATCCGTTTTTTAATTTCCCCGGCATACCATAATCGGCGGGCGCGGGAACCTGGTTTAAATCCGGCGTTATAGCTGCCAATGCACTCCCATGTATAACCACAGGTGGCGAGATGCTTCGATAATATCCAGGCACCAATTTGCACGTTCAGGCAGGGTTTGAATAAATCTTCCTGACCACTAATAATGCCGCGTTTAATTAAATCCGGGGTATGGCGACTATTAATCTGCATGAGACCATAGTCCGTACCGAGATCTCCTTTATTGACGTTTGTGGCTTTGGGATTAAAGCCGGATTCGTGTTTAGAAATAGCCATAACCAGTACGACCGGAAGATGGTACTTACTGGCGGCCTCCCGATAGCAGAAGGCATGTGCAGAGCTGCAAACGCCTGCCGCCATCAGCAAAAGCAGGGCGTTGAGCAGGGTTTTCATTGGTGACTCGCAGAAGAAAACCGCCCGGAGTGGGCGGTTCTGGTTATTAACAGTTTAAAGCTGTAATTACTTTACTATCTTATTCATCTATATCACGTAACAAACTATGAAGGCTAACAATGCGGCAACACTGAACCCCATGGCATTAGATATGAATATCGTTATCAATAAACCTGATTCAAAAAAACCATCAGGCGAAAACTGGAGAAAAGAATTATACACAACAAACAAAACCAGAATGGATACCACAATCACCAATACACCAAACATTGGCTTTACTTCTATATCTCTAATTTTCTTAGCCCCGCAAGCCTCCATCATTCCGCCAAGCCTTGAATAGAAAAACAAAGGCATGAACGCAATAATCTGAGGCGCTAACAGTGACATTAACAATACACCAAGACCACTAACACCACTTAACAAGTGGTAAGCAAACGCAAAGAAAAGGAAGAAAACATTCACAATGTACATATCTTTAATTTTCATACGCCCCCCCACACACATTTAAGAACATTATGGAATAAATGCATTCTCAAATAAATGTTTTTATTCTTTCTTCTTAATATGTAGTGCATCAAGAACGTCATCCACTTTATCTCCTACAGGATCTTTTATTTCTCTAGCTCGTTGTGAGTGTTCCCACTGAACGCTCATTTTTTGTTTAGAAATATCTTCCTTGATATCACTTGCTGTACTTTCGATCCCCTTTTTCCCAGAATCTATATTATCAGCCGCCCCCTCAACAGTTGATTGGCTTTCCCTTTGCTGTCTCATCACCCGTGTACGGAAATCATCTCCCTCTTTTTCCAGCGCCGACCTCTCATCTTCATAGCGTTTCTGGTTATCTGACTTCACTGGAGCCCCTTCAGGTCGTGCGCTGCCATCATTCTGCGTCCGAGACACATCACCACTGGCTGCGTTGTGTGCTGGTTTTGCTGTTCCCGTTCTCGCAGCTGCTCCCGACGAATCAGCCTGTGCGGTGTTAGCGTCCAGCACATCGACGCCAAAGCCCGTTTTGCCCCCCGACGCCGCAGTCTGATGATGCTGCTCAATACGCCCTTTCACGCGCTCAGCCACAAAGGCATTCGCATACTCCGCCACCTGTTCGCGGTTTTCTGCAGAGTCTGTGTTGGTCAGCAACTGACGGGCTTCTGCCGGGTTTTTCTCCTGCATCCACGCCACAAACTCCTGATTCAGATTGCTGGTGACGGTTGCGCTCTCGCTGTCACTCATGCTGGCCATCCGGCTGAGTTCTTTCGTCCGGGACTTCGACCGGCTGTAATCGCTGTAATGATTGTCCGTTTCCTGTATCGAGTTCTGCACCTGTTTCAGGTCGTCACGACCATCGGATTCTATACTTCCTGCAGTAGAGTCAATGGACGCGCTTCGAACCATATTGAGTCCTTCGTTGAAAGAACGAGCCAAACGAGCATCGCGGTTTTCCCGACTACTACTATCACTATTTCCTCCTTTTGAGACAGTGTCGTCTTCACCTGAGTAAATTCTCCCACCTGTTGAGACGCCATTGCCGAGGATTTTTGCACTCACCGAGGCGTCTGCAAAGCCTTCATGCCCCATTTTCTCCAGGGTGTTATAGGCTTCCGTTTCCGAAACACCTTTCGATTTAGCATATGAACGCACCGCATCCATCACCTGCTGCGCCCCCTGCGTGGCCTGGCTGCTCATGCCGCTGCGGCTGTCGGTGCCCATACTGAAATTGTCACCGTGACGCTTCGCAAACGACTTCATACGCTGGAAGGTGTCAGACGAATCATGCCGCCAGCCCTCAAGGCTGGACTGCGTTTCCGCTTCACTGTGACGCAGCTGCTGCTGCGCCGTTGACTGCATCATCTTCCCGAAGTTGATGTGTGAGGCCAGATTCGACATGCCCCCGGCGGTATTGACCACCATGCCGCCACCGGCGGTCTGCATCACCGTGGTCCCGTTCGCCAGCTGCTCCGTGTTCTGCCCGGAAGCATGACTGCGGTTAGTGTCCCACTTGTACCCCTGGACGTTCTGCATCTGCATATTTTCGAAGGCGAAGTTCCCCTCGGCCACACGACCGGCACTCTGTGCTGCCGCCCCGGTATCCGATGCCGCAAACACGCTCGCCGCATTCGCCATCAGCCCGCCAATCCCGCTCATCAGCGCCCAGCAAATCACCGGAATGGAGGTCATCATCCACCCGGCTATGCTGCCCGCCATCGCGTGCTGCTGCTGTACCCGTGATACGGTCGACAGCGTGATGGCTGCCGGAGAGTCGGCTTTCAGGAACCAGACCATCGCCCCGTTACAGATGGCAAACGCTATCGGCCACAGCTGCAGGCTGGTCAGTGCCAGGACGTAGTATTTCAGCACCCGCATCGACATGGTGTTAATGCAGGCCAGAAAAATAATAAACGGGAACATGCCCACAAGGATTGCCAGCATGATGGTGTGCATCAGCGGCAGGTACTGTGTGGCAATCTGCGCCCCGGTCGAGTTCTGTATCATCTGGCGCTGGGTCGCCATGTCCGCCGACAGCGTGACCATCCCGGCCACCGCGTTGTTTGCCGAGCCGTAGGCCAGCAGGCCGCTGCGGATACCGTTCATCGTGACGTTCTGGCGCATGATTTCGCTCGCCGTGCTGCCCGCTTTGATGAAGTAGTTGTAGCTGTCACCCAGCATCTGCCCGAACAGCGGGGCCGCGTCACTGCGGTGCGGGAACATCTTCCGCGCATAATACGAGAAGGTGGTTCCGTTGGTGCTCACCTCATTATTCAGCAGCGTCTTCAGCTTTCCGGCTGCGGCACGACAGGTGTGGAACGTCCCGTCGATAAAGATGCCGCGCAGCGGACTCGGATTCTCAAATATCATCCCGTAAGGGTCGGCGCTGTTCATCAGGTCCTGCAGGGAGTATTTGTGCACCAGGTTGATATCCGGTATCACGCAACTGCGGACGTAGTCGTTGAACATCGCCACGGCGGTCGGGTTCAGCATCTCAAAGCCGGTGCTGTTCGACACGATTTTCGAGCCAAACATCAGCCCGGTTTTTGAGAACTGCATCGCGTCCGCAGGCTGGGCCACCACCACCTCATAGCCCCGCGCCAGCGCGTAGCCGATACTGGTCAGCATGCCCACCGGCAGGACGATACCCAGCGGCACGTTGTCGACCTTGTGCACCGCCGACACGTTGCTGACGTCAATCACCTGCACGTTGCGCTTCACCCCGACCAGCAGGGTGGGCACGAACAGGAAGATGAGGAAAAAGTTAAACAGCATTCGCAGGTCGCGCTTCTGCGTCCAGATATAGATTGAAACCAGAACCGACAGCATCAGCCCCCAGCGCACCAGGGTGCGGAACGTGTCGCTGTTGCAGTAGGCGGCGACGCCGTTGAGCATCTGCACCATCCAGCCCCCGGCACTGTATACGTAGATTTCTGTCACTGGCCCCCCTCAAAACGGTAGTTAGACTGGTAGGTACTGAGCATCCGGCTGGATAACTGCTGGCGCATGTAGGACATGTCGGTCATCACGCTCTGCAGGGTGCTCTGCTGTATCTGGATGTCGTTCTGCAGCTGCGTCAGCCGCGTGTACGCGATACTGATGTTGTCGTTAATCACGCTCATCGCCTCTTTGTTCAGTGGTTTCCCGTTAATCGCCCCGCGCGTTTCGTCGATGATTTCCCGCATGTACTTAATCAGCATGTCGTGGGCGATATAGGTGCTCATGCGCATTGCCACGCTCTCGTTCATGCCCAGCGACAGCGGGTCCATGATGTAGCTCAAAATCGGAATACTGGTTGAGTTGATAAAGGCTTTTTCCTTTTCCGACAGCCCCTCTTTGTCGCTTTTGGCTTTCGCGGATATGCCCGATATCAGGCTGGCCACGCGGCGGTTCAGGCCGTTTTCGGCCCGGATGGAGACGGTCTTCACGGTCATCTTCAGGCATTCACTGGTATCTGAGCAGCGGTATATCTCCGCATCCCCGCCGTCCATAATCGCCTTCACCAGTTTCGTGTCCCCGGCCCGTGACGGGACGGTAATGGGGTGCGACTGCGCGTCAAATATCACCGTGCCGGTCAGCGTGATGGCCATCTCCTTGAGTTCACGGTCGCCTTTAAACAGGGCGTTACGCTCCAGCATGTCCCACACCACGTTCTTGCTGGTCAGAATGAGGTCCTTGTACTCCGGTTTGTCTTTCACCTTGCTCTCGGCTTTGCTGGCCTGATTACCGACGCCGCATCCCTGTCTGGCTGCTGCCCAGTCCGTGAACATATTGCCGTCACCGGTGCCGATGGTTTTGCACAGGTCGTCTTTGTTCTCCTGGGTGGCAGGCCACAGCCCGCCAACAATACCCCTCGCCGCCTGACAGCTGCTCATGTTCATGCTGTTGACGTCGCTCGCCAGCTGCTGCAGATAGTCCTTTGCTGACGCCAGCATCGGCGTCACCGTTTTCAGGCCGAGGTCAAAGAACAGCCCCGGCGCGGCGCTGATGATGTTTTTGGCAAACGCCACAAACTCATCCTTGCTGATAAATGAGAACGAGCCGAGGAAGGCATCTATCCCGCCACAACCGGCATTCAGGCTGGGCAGCGTGATGGACGCCAGCTGGATGGTTTTGTTGGCGCTGCGCACGTAAATACCGCCCCCGGTGACATACGTTGCCGCCTGCCCCTGCCACGCCTGGGGCGAAGTGACGTTGTTGCCCGCCGCCCCCATGCTGTTAAAGAAGCCGCCCAGCTCGCTGTTTAAGTCCGCCTGCGCGGGCGGTATCGTGGCGCAGACGATGGCGGCCGCACTGAGCGCCGTCAGCGTAAGTTTTTTCATGATGACTTTCTCCTGAACAGACTGCGCCAGAGCAGCGAAACCGGATTGAGCACCACCCAGATACCGAGCCCGATAAAGGAGGCCATCAGATACAGCCAGCGGATGGTGTAATCGGCGTCGTGCTGCCATACCCGGTCATCTTTCGGCACATCGTGACAGCGGGGCCGGTAAGCCTCCGCCAGTGCTTTAGCTTCATCAGCGGGCAGTGCAGTAGGCGGTTCGCAGACCGTGGCGTTCACCATCCCGGCAGGTGCGCCATCGACAAGTTCGTGTGCCGCCTGCAGAAAAAGCCCGGAAAGCGAGGCGTTAAACGACAGGCCGACAAAACAAATAAACAGCGCCAGAGCAGGCGCGGTCACCAGAGAGAAAAAGGCTGCGCTGCCCAGCACCCGCAGGCGCTGCGCAAAAACAGAATTATGCATAAAGATTCCTTCAGGGGCCGGGCGCGGGAAATCCCGCCCGGCAGAGAGACATCAGAGAAAAATCAGGTCAGGTGATTATCCGCTCGCCCGGGCAAGAACGACGCGAACAACAACGGATATGGCGACGGCAAACGCGCAGACCACCATCACCGGTAACATAAAACCGGGCGATATCAACGCCGGATGGAAAATCATCCAGCTCAGCGCGAGAGTCGTCGCTATCTGGGCCAGCAGAACCACCAGGATTGCCGCGTCCAGATACCGCTGCTGTCGGCGCGGCATATCGTCACCGAGAAGACTCCGGGCGCGGGTAAGGGTTGCGCTGATAACGATGAGTCCCGGCACCATCATGCAGGTCAGAATGGCCATCACCTGCGCGTGGGCCGGATAATACCGCGCCAGCAACGTGCTGCCTGCCTGGAACATCCCCAGGATGAGGCCGACTCCGGCCACGGACAGCAGCCCGTAAAAAATCCATCCACCAATATCCCGCAACGCCATTTTCAGCGCCTGCCTCACCGAGGGTGTGGCTTTATTTTTCATGGCGGGTTACCTCTTTACCGTCAACGTCAGTGGCCGCCAGAAAAGCCTCCAGGTGGACGCGCTCCGCCTCCTGCCTTTCGCGCATCCGGGCCTGTTTCCGGTCCTGCTCAAGCAGGGCTTTCACGGGTTTCAGTCGCCGTGGGGTGAGCGGTACTCCGGACAGCAATAACGCGTTGAACAGCGCCAGCGCCTCCTGATTTCCGCTCTGCTCGCACACGCGCATTTCCGTCAGCGTCTCTTCCCTGTCGAGCACACCCCAGAGGGAAGGAAGCCGCAACAGCGGAATGATGCCGCCCCAAAGAACAGGAAACATCAGCAGCAGAGCGCGTATCACGTTGCCGGGTAACACTCCCCGCAGCGACATGGCGCAGACAAAACAGACCACCCCTGACATCGCCAGCACCAGGATGATAACGCTCAGCCTTCGCCCCTGCCTGCGACTCGTGTATTCCTGGGCATCCAGTCGCGCATTCAGGCTCTCCAGCCGCGCCTGAGTGTCTTTATTTTTTGTATTGTTCCCGCTCATCATGCCCCTCCGCGTTGGTGTTTTATGCGCTTCAGCGCTTCAATAAACACCGTGTCGAGGCGCTCCGAAAGCTGCGCTTCGGTGGCGTCCCCCTGCAGCAGTGGGAACGTGTCCATCGTGTTGACGTTCACCAGAAACGTGGTCGGCGTGGCCACCGGCAGTCCCTGGGCAAAAAATGCGGCCACCACGGCAGGCGGTGCCGGAACCGCATTCGGGAATGCTGCATCGGCTTCACCGTTCAGCGAGTACGGAAAGACCGCCACGCCGGTGTCCTCGCTCACCTTTCTCAGTACCGGGTCAAAGCGCTTGCAGTAGCTGCAGTCGCTCGCCATAAACAGCACCACGTTCCAGTCAGCCGTGTTCACCATCTGCCCGTTGCTCAGTCGCAGCATCCGGACCTTCTCCTCATGCGGTTCGGGCCTGTTCTTTACTTTCTCCAGCGCCTGTATTTCATCTATTACCGACGTGTTCGTCGATGCGTGAGAAAACGGGGCCAGGAGCACGGCACCGAGGATGGCCCCCGCGAGGACGAGCAGCATTCTTTTCAGCATGGGTGGCTCCTTAAAAATCGGGTTCAAAATCGGTGGCTATCAGGCGGAACTGCGCCGCCAGTGCGTCCTGCGCCCGGAAACCATACGACACAGGCCGCCAGGTCTTCTCTTTCGGGTTCACCAGGAACAGCGCCGGAAAATAGTTCACCTGCATCTGCTTCGCCTGCCCGCTGTCTTTCAGCGACTCCGGCAGGTCAGACGGCACCTCCCCGTCCACGGATATCATCAGTATCTTCAGGCTGTGGCTCTGCGCGAAGGCTTTCACCACATAGGCCATCGCCACGTCTATCGGGTTTTTCCCCTGGTAGAAGAAGAACAGCCCGTTGGTCTGCGTGAGCGTGGTGATGGCTTCCTGCTCCTTACGCTTCCGCTCCCTATAGTAGACCGGCGCGGTGGCGTTGGCGTTGCTGTACTGCAGGTTATAGTCCAGCTCCGGGTGCAGCAGGTACGCCTCCCGACTGCTCTGTGCAAACCGCGTCGACTTATTGACGATGAAATCCTGCAGCCGCTTGTACTGCGCAAAATTCTCGGCGGTCGGGAACATCAGCGCCCTGTCCAGCGCCTTTTCATACGCTTTCTGGAACGCCTTACGCAGCTCCGTGGCGTTTTCCTCTCGCCACGCCGTCTTCGGTGGCGGGGGCGGCGGCTCCTGCGCCGGCTCCTCCTCCGCCACGGGCGGGTCCACGTACCAGTGCCACCCCTCCGTATCCAGTCGCCGGTCCTGCGCAGCCCCGGTCAGACTCACCGCCAGCAGCGCCACGCCGCAGAGCGTTTTCAGGTAGTGCATGTGCGCCTCCGTGTTAATTTATCGGTGTTGTCGGGTTCTGGTTTTTATCCGGGTCAAACTTGCCTGAGAAACCCTTCAGGCTGTTGTTGACGCGGTCGAGCAGCTGCTGGTCCTGCGGGACGTTCGACTTTGACGACAGCTCATCAAAGAAGGCCGAGAAGTCCATGTTGTCAAAGCGCAGCTTCGACAGTTCATCCACGGTCATCCCCCGGCAGTCCGGGCTTTTCGCGCCCCCAAAACCGATACCCAGCTGACCTTTCCGTCCCTGCGCCTGCGCAATCTGTGCCAGCTTCGAGTCAAACAGGCAGTAGCTGGTTTTCTTCTGCAGGCAGGCCCCGAGCACCTTTTTGCTGCAATAGGTCCCCACCTGAATGGTCAGCCCCTTTTCCCGCGCCTTGCCCAGCGCCTTTTCCTCGTCACTGCAGTGTGCCAGCCCGGCGCTGTTCCCCCAGCCCCCGGACTGACAGCAGTTGCTGAATCCGAGGCCGGATTTCCGGCACGACTGGCCCTTGCCTGTGAAGACGCGCACGTCCATCGAGTCGCCCTTCGCATCCTCCCCGGCAGCGGCTAAGGCGGCAAGCGCCGAGACCGCTTCGGCAAAGTGGTTGTTGGTCTGCGCCTGGCTCTCCACACACGACCCGTCCTGACAAAACAGCTCATCCCCGCAGACCTGCCCCTTGCCGGTCGACTTGCTCTGGCACTGCCAGGTTTCCTTCTGCGAATAACAAATCCCGCCATCGCTGTCCTGGCACTCCACGCCGATGCGGGTACAGGCGCTGTCGTTTTTCAGCACCGTACAGGTGCCTTCGGTCGCCTCCTGGGATCGGTACGTGTCCTCATAGCGCCAGCAGCCCAGCGTGACCGGCCAGGATACGCCGTCAGCCGTCACCGTTTTTGTACTGCCCGGCTCCGTGCATTCGGATTTCTTCAGCTCATACTCAGCTTTACTGAACGGGCAGTTTTCAACCCACACCACCTCCGGTTTCACGCTGGATTTTTTTACCTTTACAACCAGGCGAATTTTCAGCTGCATATGCCGACGAAAAGTCATTTTCCCGCTGCCACTTCGCAGCTTTCGTGGATGCCATGAGGAGAACGGGACTCCCGCTGTGACGGTCGACGGTGACGGCGTGAAACGCACGTTTTGTTCGCTGCCCTTGTTGTGCCAGGCAATCTCCCTGCCCAGCACATGTATGGTCATGGGAAAACGCCCATAACTTCCCAGCGGATACGCCCATGAGTAGTAGGCTTCAACGATATCGCCGGTCACGGTGGGCGTGGCGGTTGCCGTCACTCTGTCACCGGACATCTCTGTCGGCATCTGGCTCATTTCAAACTCCTGGGTGACGTACTCCCAGGTTGTTGCACCCTTCAGCTCAAGCGTGGCGGTTCTCGTGCAGCGCTGTGCGACTTCAAGGTCGCGCTCGCAGGTCTTATTCACCGTCGTCACCTTGTCAAAGCTGACGCTTTTGCACATGTTCGGGTCGAACATGTTCTGCGCGTTATCGATGGCTTTCTGTCCTTGTTTCAGAAAATCATCCCCGGCGCTGACGCCCGGCATGTCCGGGGCCTTGCGCTTGTGCTCCTGAATCGACTGGCCCCATTCGGTGCTGTTGAACTGCGTCGAACCGGGTGCATTCATGTCCTTCCCGCTGCTTTTCACACCGCCGTAATAGCCGCCGTACTCACTTTCCGCCTTGTCCTTATCAAACTCCGGGACGTAATCACCGATATTGTTCCCGGCCTTTTCCATTTGTGCTTTCGTGACGCTGCCGTTGCTGCGCCCGAAGGCGGTGCCTGCGGAGAAGTCGCTGTTGCCGGCGATGCCGCCGGACGGCTGCAGCATCAACAGGCCTGTCAGCATCACGTACACCGCGCGGCTTATTGGGTTAATCATCGTCGCCCCCTTTTTTCAGGTACGCTTTCGCTTCTTTCCGGCATTCACCGCCCTCGCTGACCTTCTTCAGCAGCCCCTTCAGGCTGATGTCGCCATACACTACGTCAAAGGTCTTCCCGCAGCGCACCACCAGGGCCGGGACCGCCGTGATGCCGTAGCGCCCGAAGGCTTCCGGGTCAATCGACAGCCCGCCCCGGTTGTTCTCCTTCACCAGGTCGAACATTTTCGCCGTGGTTTTCTGCATGTTGTTGTCAATCAGCCCCCGGATGGTCGCCGGGATCTGATACCGGCTGGCCTGGTCAATCAGGCGACCCAGCGCCTCATCGGGCAGGGAGAAAGAGAGGAAGTAGTACGCGTCCCCTTCCGGCGGGCGCTCCCCCTGACCGCGCTTCTCCAGCTGCGCCATCGCCGCCTGCTGACGCTGCGTCAGCGCGTCCATAAAATCGCGGTCCGGGGCAGGGGTCTTGCGTTGCTGAAGCTGCTGCAGAAAATCAGACGGCGGCTGTTGCCGGTATGCCTCCACCTGCTGTTGCGTCTGCCGCAGAAAGTCCGCATCGGCCTGCGTCAGCGTGTCGTTCAGGTGAACACCGTCCAGCGGGGACGCCTGCGCGTTCACGCTCTCGCCCGGCGTGTCCGGGAGTGATTTCAGGTAGTCCGCGTCCGCCTCGCTGAGCGGCCCCTGCGCCATCACGCCCGCTGCAGCGAACAAAAGTAAAAACAGCCCTGTCGTTGTACGTTTCATCGGTTCCTCAAAGGTAGACGCAGTTGCGTTTTCGCCAGAGCAGCAGCCCGTAGCTGTAGGTGTCAATCGGCGTGGTGTGCGCCATCTCCCAGGTCACCGTTGAGGCACCGTAGGGGTGTCCCATCAGGATGTCGGGGATCATGATGGTCTGCTGATAGCGCCAGCGGGTTTTCGGCACAATCGGTGACGGGTACTGGTGACAGACCGCCACGTCCACGCCGATGGAGTTCCAGACCATGCCCTGCCGGTGCAGCTTGAACAGCATTCGCTCACTCATCAGCGCCGTCAGCTGCAGCGGCGTGTACTGGTTGTTGTTGCTGCCCGTCAGCGGGTAAATCGACCCGTGCGCCCCGGCACACCAGAACAAGGGCTCCAGCGGAAACACCGTGCTGGCCACCGCGTCAGCGGCACAGGCGGCCTGGGCGATCACGTTGCCGAACAGCGCCGACTCCGGCGTCAGCCACGCCGCCAGAATGTCGTCATTCCAGGTTGGATCAAGTTCGGAGAGGTACGCCACGTCCATGTCGCCGGTCTGCATACAGCCCACGGACGTCAGGATGTTCAGCCAGAACATCACCGGGTATTTGTAGTAGTGGACGTGATAGAACACCTCCGGCACTTTTCGCCCGCTCTGGTCCCCTACGCCCTCTCCCCGCGCCCCCGCCACGTCGACGGTAAACCCGCCCATGCTCGCCATACAGAACGGCGCCCGCGTGACGTCGGTGAGCGCCATCGGCTCCCAGAATCCGATGGCGATGCCGATGCGGTACAAAATCCCCATCGGGCAGATTTGCACAGGGGACGCCGGGTTAATGGTGTCCTTCATAATGCCCGGCACCACCGGCACCGACCCCAGCGTGAGGGGGAACATACAGGTCCAGCAGACGTCCGTTATCGGGTTCACAAACCGTCCCCGGCAGCTTGCCGCGCTGGCGCTGGCGGTCTGGCTCTGCAGCAGGGCCAGTGCAAACAGCACCATCAGCAAAAATCGTTTCATGGTTTCTCGTCCCGCAAATCAAACACGTCCACCCGCAGCAGACGCCCGCCCGTGGCCAGCGTCACCCGCGCCGGAATTTCATCAACGCGAAAGCGTTTCGTGAAGGCCCCGTTCTGGTCGAAGTACACCGCCTGCCCGAGGGTTTTTCCGGCCTCGTTGACGTTGCCGTTAACCAGCAGCACCACCTTGCGCTTCGTGCCGGTGTCCTGTTTTTTCACCCACGCCATCTGCGCGGCGTTGTCACCGTCGACAAAGAACAGCGCGTAAGGGAACGGCAGCGTATCGGCCGGGTTTACCGACTGCCCCTTGTGGGCAAACACCCGCCCCTTGTGGTCAGCAATGTCGTTTTCCACGGTAATTGACGGGTCGAACGTCCAGGTCTTGTTAGCCTTTGCCGTGCGCAGGCCCGTGGTCGGTGGCGGACGCAGCGTGGAGGCAATGACGCGTTTTTTCGTGTCTTCCTCCAGCCGCTTAAGCTCGCCGCTTTTTTCCATTTCAGCGAGCCGGTCGTGGATAAAATCCAGCATATTCTGCTCGTAAATGGGGTACACATCCCCCCAGGTACCGAGCGGCTTTGCCGCCGCCGGCAGACTGAGCAGCGACAGCAGCAGGCCGGGCCAGACGCGACGGCGCTTCATCACTGGCCTCCCTGACGCATCCGGCGGGCGATATCACGCTGGATATCGGCGGTGATATCGTCCAGGCCGCTCACCACCGCCGCTTTCACCAGCACCGGCTGATGGTGAACATCCGACCAGTCAGCCAGCGACTGCGTGAGCGCGTCATTAAAACGGGTCACCAGCCGGGCCTTTTCGTCGTCGCTCAGATGCTGCTCCGCCGTCTGCGTAGTGAAGGTGTCCACCGTACCGCGCATATCAAAGGTGACCGGCACCGGCTGTGACCACACCTTCCAGGTCAGCAGCCCCAGCCAGAGCAGTTCCGCCAGTACCAGGAGCGCAGCGGCAGCGGGCGCCAGCCAGGAGGCGGGGCGCGTTTTCTCGTTTTCCATAGGGAATTCCTGTCGAATAATGGCCCGCAGCCTGACGGCCGCGGGCAGGGATGTTGCCGTCAGGCGGCGCGGTCGTGCTGGTCGGCCCAGGCTTCCAGTTCGGCCATTTCCTCCGGCCAGTTGCGGTGGGCCAGGGCATACACGGAGTCATGGATATGCCAGTCCGCCTTACGCTTCGCTTCAAGAAACTCAAAATCCGGTCCCTTCGAGCTGTACATGGCCCGGGACAGCGGGTCGACGAACAGCCGGTGGAATGAGCAGGTGTCATTGATACGCAGCATGAACGAGCTGAACCACTGCTCTTTCGCATCCCCGAAGCGACCGATGATTTTCTTCTCGTACTCGCTGAACTGCGACGGGTTGCGTTCGCAGTAGGTTTTGAACTCGGAGGCGTCCTGCTTGGCGATGATTTTGAAGGCCGAGTTCCCCCAGGCCGCTTTCGCCGCGCTTGACGCATCCACGCTGTCGAAGTCCTTGATGTTCTGCGAAATGGTGATGAACGCCCCGAGGTGGCGGCGCACGGTACGGTAGCCCGTCTCGATAAACTCCCCGACCTTCTTGTTTTTGAAGTTCAGCAGCTTCCAGCCCTCATCGATGGCACAGACTTTCTTCAGCGTGCGCGGCGAGTGGTACATCTTGTCCTCGATATAGACAATCAGGGAGAACATCACCGCAACCAGCAGGTCAGGCCGCTTCCCGAGACTGCCCATCTCCAGCACAATCAGGCGGGCCTCGTCCGTCAGCGACGGTTTTTTGCTGTTGAAGTATTCGCCGTACAGGCCCCAGCTGCAGTATTTCCCCAGCAGGACAATCATCTCGTCCAGCCGGGACGCCAGCGTCATGGCCCCCTCCTGGCGGTAGCGCTCAACGTCCTTCTGCAGTTCGGCCACCACGTCATCAATCAGCGCGTTATTGCCCTTGTTGTGCCAGGCCGTTTCCACCGCCGCCAGCAGCAGCGCATCATGCACTTCGTCGAGGTTGCCGTCCGGGGAGGCGAGCACCCCCATCAGGTCACGGATACGCTCGCCGCTCTCCACAATATTGGTGACATTGGCGAACGGGTTAAACGACACCTGCGAGGCATCGATGTAGGTGCCGCCCATGTTGTCGCAGAACGATTTGTACCCGTCCCCCATGTCGAACACCCACACCAGACCGCCGCTGTCCAGCACGCTTCGGAGCACCGGCTGCACCAGCCCGGTTTTCCCGGCCCCCGAGGTGCCGCTGACCGCCATGTTGGAGTTGGTGTTCCCCATGCCGTCCCCGTACAGGTCGATAAACGCCGCCTGGTTGCGGTAGCTCGGGGCCAGCAGCCCCTTCTGGCACAGGCGGTTATCCGCCACCACCGGCATCAGGTTCACCGCCTGAATGCTCTCGGCCCGCCGGCAGGCCCCGTCAAGACGCAGGTCCTGCCACAGCCCCTCGCCCGCCATAAACGGCAGCGTGGCCATCCAGTTGCGCAGCATCTTGTACTCAGGCTTGACCAGCTCGATGCCGTTTTTCTTGTAGGTATTAATGAGGCGCTGCTCTGCCGCCAGCACCTTACTCTCATCATCTTCCGTGAACAGGGTGACGCTGTAGTGAAAGCGGACCAGCGCACTCTCCCCGCTGAGCAGCCGCCCGCGAATATCGTTCCACTCGTCGCGCTCCCGGGTGACCATCGGCAGGATTTTGGCCATCGTTGAGTTGGCCACCTTGTCCTTGTTCAGGAACTTGCGGGTCGCTTCCCCCTGCGTCGCCGCCTGGTCTTCAGTTTCGATGATGAACGTCACCACAAACGGGTCGGGGATCGTGTTCATCGGCGACAGCAGGTTGCTGATGTTGTCCCCGGCCTGCCAGAGCATGAACTCCTCCGGGTTCTTGTCGAGCATAAAGTTGGTCAGCCGACAGTGCTGGCGTCCCCCAGCCGGGTCCGGCAGGCTGTATTTGATTTCATCCGGATAAATGCCGAAGTCTATCCCCGCCTCCACGCACTGGAAGTTGATGTCCTCCAGCGGGTTGACGGTGAGCGCCTCGCGGAACAGCTCGCCCGGGCGCAGGTTAATCAGTGAATGCACCATGTTCAGCAGGCCGTTGCCGTCCACCGGCTCCACGTTCAGCTCCGCCCCGCGCAGGGAGGCCGACAGCAGCTCCTGAATGTGTTTAAACTTCACTTTGGTTGTGTCCGGGTCGCCTTTTTTCGGCTCCGTGTAGCTGATGTACAGCTCATAGTTACGCAGCGTCAGCGGCTGATTTGATGGCGACTTAAACCCTTTCACCGCCGCGTTCTGAAAATACGCCCGCGTGATGCGGTTGAATTTTTCCGCCTCCTTCCCCGTCCACTGGAAGTCCTGCAGACCGTAATCCAGAATGTCCCCAACCACCGGGGAAGACTTCAGGTGTACCGTCAGCGTGCTGTTGCGCGGCAGTTTGGTTTTGACCAGGTCGTTCAGCGCGTCAACGATGGTTTCGTTCGCCCCGATGAGCGGCGGGGCTTTCAGCAGAAAGCCGATGGTCTTCTTGTTGATGAAAATCCCGAACTCTTCATCGTACAGCCGGTACGGCAGCAGGCTGGCCAGCTGCGGGTAGTCCATCTGGGCCAGCGCATCGTTTGCTGCGTTGACGCCGCCCGGCGCGGTCAGGGACTTCAGGGCTTTGAGGGTGGTTTCAACAATCGACATCAGCGCCACTCCCCCGGTCGGGTGACGACCGATATCACGTTATCGCCGTGATACGCCCCGTCGTTGTCCACCCATGCCGCCACCCATATTTTCCCGGTGCCTTCCGCCAGACGCAGCGGCTTCACCACCGGGCGCAGCGGCGTGCTGTAACCTGGGGTCGCCGCAGCAGTGTCTGTGCGAAACGGCGAGGCCGGACCGGTCGTCGTCGCAGGCGGCACAACAACGCCTGCCGTTTTACCTGCCGGATTGCCCGTCATCGCGCCTGGTGTCGCCTGCGTGTTTTTTGCGGAAGGCTCAGCCAGAACGGGCAGTTGCTGCGCACCCCCTACCCGCTTTGACTGCGTTTTCATCGCCGCCTTTTCATTAGCCTGCAGCATGGTCATACACTGGTCTTCCGCCGTGGCCCCGCACTCAAACGTCGATTTTCCTCCGGCGCAGCCAGTCAGCAGCGCCACGCCCGCCAGAACGGGCAGCCATATCAGTTTCATGTGTGTTCCTTAATTATCGGAAGGGAGGTGTTTTATCACTTCACGGAAGTCCTCTTTCGTGAGAGTGTCGCCCAGCTTGTATTTCGCCATTTCTGCCGCGTTCTGCGCCTCGGCGCGGGTCTGGTACACAACGTCGCTCGCTCCGTCCTTCAGCCTGTCGGCGTAGTCTTTCCCGTTTTTCTCCAGCGCCTTATCCCGCGCCAGCTCCGCCAGCGTCTTCGGCTGGAAGCCGTCATTGAAGACCAGCTCCACCTCATTCCCGGCCCCAATCGGGATAATCGGGTGATACTGCTCGGCGCGTTTGATGTAATACTCGCTGAGGGTGTTTGCCGCTTTCGACGCCCCGCCGCCCATGCCGCCTTTCAGCACGTCACCGATGCCCGGTGAAGCCGTGGCCCCGACGCCGACCTGTGTCTGCGACAGCTGCTGCATCCCGCCCCCGAGTCCGTCCACAAAGCCGGCTGTCCACGCCCAGCCAAGGACTTCCCCGTTGCGCATCACCACTTCCCCTTTGATGCCGTTCTTGCCTTTAAAGGAGACATGGCCCTTTATCTCCTGGTCGATGGTTTCCCCGTCGATGATGCAGCTCAGGGAGCGGGTCCGCACTTCGGCTCGCTCGCTGGACACGTCCCCGTAGGCCGCGAGCGTGACAAAGCAGCCGGTCAAATCCACTGTCTGGTCGTTCGGCATCCGGGTGACGCCGGTGATACGCAACTGCATCGGCGCGGTGTCGTTCGCCCCGGTGACGCTGGCGTTGGCATCCGCCCCTTCTATCGTCACAGACGGGGAGAAGCTGCCGGACGGAATGTAGGGGAACTTATAACGCGGCTTCTCCGCATCCTCGTCGCGGGGGTACGCAAACTCGCTGCGCCGCAGACCGCGCGACCGGTCGTCACGGATAATCACGCGGTCAGCGCCCGGTCGCATACCCGGCTGCTGCACGCCGAACGCATCCGGGCGCATATCCGGGGTCTGCACGTCCTGACCGCCGGGCGTTGTCCCGCCCGCCGATGCGCCATCCGAAGCCGCCCCTTCCGTCACGGGCAGGTTCGGACGGGGGATACCGTCATCCCCGGTCTGCCCTGCCCCTGAATCCCCGGCACCCTGCTGGCCCAGCCGGGTCAGCTTCTCCTTCAGCTCGGCGTTTTCCCGCCCCAGGTCGTCCAGGCGGTTCGAGATGGCCTTCATCTGCTTCACCGTCTCTTTGTTCAGCTTCTGCGCCTCCTCGATGGCGGCGGTCTGCACCTTGCCTGTCAGGTTTTCATCCACCACTCCGGTCATGTTCGGCGCCGGGGCCGCAGCCTGCGCGGGGGCATTATCCTGGTTCAGGTGGTCCATATACAGCCAGCCGCCCCCGCCCAGCACGACCAGCCCGGCGAGAATGGCCAGAAATTTGGTGTTCTGCTGGCGACGCGTTTCCTGATTGATGTTTTTCACTGTACGCTCCCCGCATCCCGGATAACGACCGCCTCCATACGTCCGCCGGCGATAAGGCTCGCGGACTGAGGAATGAACATCACGCTGCGCACACCGCGTCCGGCAAAGTCGCTTTCACGCAGCGCCACACCGTAATGCAGCGGGTTGGTCAGCGTGTAGCGCTCGATGGCCAGATTGCCCCCGCTGTACAGCGCCACCCGCGTCAG
The DNA here is from genome assembly GCF_019048985.1 of Klebsiella sp. PL-2018. Taxonomy (NCBI): domain Bacteria; kingdom Pseudomonadati; phylum Pseudomonadota; class Gammaproteobacteria; order Enterobacterales; family Enterobacteriaceae; genus Klebsiella; species Klebsiella sp. PL-2018. The sequence goes on along the minus strand of NZ_CP077676.1, from coordinate 50,715 downwards.
CCCCAGCGGAATACCCGGCCAGGTGACCGCCGTGGGTTCGGTGTTAATCAGCGTATAGCCTCCGGGCGTTTTCCCCGCCGCGATGGCCTGGTGAATATCGACCAGCACCGACTCATACGGCGTTTTCTCCTCCCAGCGGCGCGTGGCTTTTGACGCCACCGGCTCGGTACCGTGAATAATGTACGAGGCCCCCATGCCCGCCCGGGGCGTCACGTTAACCAGATAGCTGTTGCCCGACAGGGTCTCCAGCACCAGGGTAAACGGCTTGTCATCCCCGGCCAGCACGGTGACCGCACCATTGCCGGTTTTCTTCTGGTCAGTCAGGGACCCGTTCGGATCGGTGATAGCGGTGATCGGGTCACCTTTCACGCTGATGAGGTTCGGATTCTCTTTACTGAGCGTCATCCGGAACGTGGCTCCGGATTTGCCCGTCAGCCCGTCAGCCAGGGTCGTGAACGACACGACCCCGGTGAGCGCGGCCGCCAGCAACCAGTGAGCATTACGGCGCGTTTGCATTGGCTTTTTTCACCTCTTTAAAGGATTTGAGGTAGAGCACCCCGTCTTCCGGCTCCAGCTCCAGCCGGTATGTTTTCGATTCCGGTATTGGCTTGCTGTCGCCAATCCAGGTGGTGAGTTCCCCGCTGATGTCCACGGTCAGGTCATCGGGGTACACGCGAAACGACTCCGGTGAGAACGACGAGGACACGGCGTTGTTGATGATCTGGTCGGCTTCCCTATCCAGAATGACCTTCATCTCAGGCCGGGAGGCAGGCCGTACCCACTGCAGCAGGAACTCATGCTTACGTTTCACGCTTTCCGGCGACACGTTCAGGCGCATCGGCAGGAAGCTCATCGCAATCTGCTGCTGGTAAGTCGAACTCATATTTTCTTCAGAGATAATGAAGGGCGAGTTGAAGGCCATCGGCACGACAATTTTTTCCTTCCTGTTCTGAATTTTGCTGTTGGTGACCGCCAGCTGCACCGTGGCAATCAGCGAGACCATCAGGAACACAAGCAGGCCGGTGATAATCAGCGCATACACTTTGCCTTCGTTATGCGCGGCTTTGACTTTCATAACCATTTCCTCAGACTGGAACGGGGCACTACCCGGTAAAAGGAGAACAAAATGCCAGGCAGATGCCAGTACAGCCAGCTGTAAAGCCAGCGGCTGTCTTTGCCTTTTTTGAGGTATTTAATTCCCGCGAACAGGAGAGCGCCCAGAATGAACCCCACCAGAAGGTCATTTAAAAAATAAAATGTCAGCGCCGGTGGGGTCATCGCCAGAATGAATTCATCCAGAGAAAAAAAGATGATTTTCATTTCAGCATCCAGGGTCTTCGGAAAACGATAACGCTTCGATTTATCGTCTTCCATGTCCGTCCCTTATTTGCCGATGATGGAGTAGCAGATATTGATGAAGATAGACAGGGCAACAATGCCGCCCAGCACTTTCAGGTTACGGGTCGCGATATAACCAAAAATCGCCGACAACACTTCCAGCATTAAGAGCCACTGCATAACGGAGGAGTCTTTCCCCACCGTATCGTTCACCGCGGCTTTCCCGGCTTTGAGCAGGTCGTCCGCATAACTGGCATTCCCCATCACCAGAAACAGCGCCGCCGTAAGAAACGCCATGACGCCAAAATAGACCACCGCAGGACGGCGCATGACGCGCTGCCAGACAGTCGGTTTATTCAGTGACGCTTCGGTGTTTAAAACCATAGACATGATTATTTCCTCAAAATAAAAAACATTGCTCTGGCATGACCCATTCATACCAGACTCATGGTTTTTATCGGCGGCACGCCGCTATTAACGTGCCGCCGTAGGCATTACGGTTTGATTGGGCGGAATGTATTCGGGTGATACTTTGCAAATAACAGGCCGCGTAATTCACGGGAGCAACGGCGAACCAGCAATTCCAGAATAACGTCGCCGGTAATTTCCCGGGATAACCCCATGACCTGATTCAGCCTGACGGTAATATTGTTCAGTATCCGGGAAGATTCCGCGTCAAGGTCGACATTCATTTTGACGGTGGCAGGATTTTCATTCTCGCTTTGCTGAACTTTATAATGCATCTGGTCAAGGCTATATAACCCGCCAAGGCAATGCGTCAGTAAAACAGAAAAAGCATCGCTGACCGTCAGTCCCGTTCCGTTAACCGGACCGCAGCGATAATTCACTTCAGAGACAATAGAGAAAATCTTTTCATAAATAACCAGCCCGATACGGGCTGTCCTCCCGACCTCCGGGGGAAGCAGGTTTACGTTCATTATATGTCCTTAATTCAGGATGCGAGTTGCACATTACGGGAAGCGAGATAATTAAGCAGCGCATAATTTCGCTTTAACGGGTCGTCCAGCAGGAGTACTTCAGCAAATTCGTGTGGGATGGAATGAATACCATCCGGTAATTCATATTCTTTTTGTTCAACAGTTCGTATCTGACAAATAATGTCTTCCGATATCGCCTGCGGCTCATTGCCGAAAGAAACAAACCGTCGGGTATGCTGGAAGCGAGTTATCTGCGTTGTATGCAGGATATTAAAATCCAGACGAATAAAAAGATAACCCGGAAACAGTGGTGATATACGCCGGTTATAGCTTTTTACCCGTCCTGCACGCTGATGTAATGTGAGCTGCATCGGGCAGTACCATTCAGCCTGCAAACTGTCGAGATAGCGAAAAACTGTTTTATACCGTACCGCACAGAACTCAAGCACATACCACTGCGCGGTGGTACTCATTATTGTTCCTGTCACCCTGTCACCTCAATACTCTTTCTCTTGCCGTAATATCAGGTCGCCGGGAGGCCCCATGCGATAACATGCGTTTATAAGTAATGCCATGGGAATTGCTTATTTTCTCCGCGCGGGGAGGTTGCGCGAAAATTTTCAAAAAAAACGCTTTAATTGATAAAAATCAGTTTTTGGCGTGCTGCAAAAGGTTGGTTTTTTAGCGCCACCCGCACTCTCACCTCAAATGATCCAATTTTTTGGAAAATTCGATGAATTGCCGTGCTTTTGCCAGTTTTTATAAAACTACCAGACTAAAGAGTACCAGCACAGACGACTGGCTTCAACACGACAGGCAGATCTTTCGATCGTATTTCAAAAAAAAATCCGTGGTTTAAACTGGTTTAAGCGCCTCAATCAACCCTAAAACGCTATTTAACACTAAAAAAGGCAATACATATGATCGAGGGAGGGGGATTGGGTAGATCTTTCTTCCAAAAATCACAAAAAAAATGCACTCAGGAATGCAATAAAGCATCTGCGTTGATAAAAACGATCGGAATCAATGAGTTAGGAAACCAGCTAAGGAAATAGACAGTCAGAGTGAACGAAACTGGACTGCAGGCTCGAGAGAATGCCGAGAGGGAAATACTAACTAAGGTATGAAAATATAGAGAAAGCGTAATAAATATTTATATATTGAGAACCGTTAAGGAAGGAATTCCTCCCTTAACGAATGAATACTTTAGCCTATATCGGAGTCTGCATTCCTTTGTATCTGCTCCTTGATAGCATAGTAGTTAACTTTAGAAGTGAGTTTCGATGGGTCTATCACAAACTGAAGCAGTGTTTGCGCAAAAGCCTCCGTACGATGTATCCCTTTGCGTATTTCTATTAATGATTCACGCTCGTCATTGTTGTTACCATTTTCAACGCCACTGTCTTCATCGCCTGAAGATTTCTTATTCTGCGCCTCCCACAAGATAAGCCCCATATCGATTAATTTCGCTGCAACAGATGAAATGTTAGCTTCACTGCGTGTTGCACCATCTTGCACAAGGTCATTAACGATATCTTCGATTTTTTTGTAATTCCCTGAAGGGACAAAACTCTGGATTCTTGGCATTTTTCTTTACCCTTTCCGTAGTAGGATTGTACTATGAAAATACACACAACCCACACTTTCAGCCTTGCTTGTTTTTTAAGCAGTGAATGTATCGGCAGCAATAGAGTATAGTTATACTATATTGGAAGAATATAGCGCACAAGTAGAGTATAAACATACTCTAACCACCCAAAAACACTCACTAACCCATTGTTATTAAAGGCATAGTATAACCAGAGTATAGGTATACTCTAATTAGAGTATACCTATTGATTGGAAATTATACATATTTCACAACATCAGCATGTATCTCATTGTTTTAAAACACATCTTGCAGGATTTTCAATCCTGCGTAAGGTGTCTTGATAGAGCAACCAAAAGACGGCAAAGAACACAGCCCACTCTGCTGCCCGTTTTTATATATACAAGCCATGCGTTGTACCGCGATAAAATAGCCAGCCATCGGCGTCTGAGGTCGTTTTAATCACAAACCGATGACATCCTTCAAAATACAGAAATAACGCCACAGTTCTTCACACGGGCGAAATAGAAACATTAGGTAAGACACATACAGCAACACCCTGGTTGCGACGAAAAAAAAACCGCCCCCGAAGGGGCGGCTTTTTAGAGTATTTCTGATTTAAGCCACTGAGAATATTGTCGATAGCGCAAACGCACCTTTATATCTGGTCGCACCATGCTAAATCTGCACAGCTCCGTATTACAGATAAAACCCTGTGCATTAGTCCAACGGAGCAGGATCTCTCTCCCACAATAAATAATTTGAAACCTGACGCCGCCGTTCGCCAGCTCCTGAGCAACAAGCCGTTTAAAATCTTTACGCTTCATCTATGCCTCCCGAAAGGCAAAACATTTGTTTCTTTTTTTCCGGCTCCGAACCGAGGGACATAAACGATGCCAGGAGAGCGTTATTTACAGCGGTGTCGTTAAAACATAGAATCGTGATGGCTGGCATATGAGTTTCCTGAATTAAAGTGTGTCAGCGGGGCGGGACTGTTGGCGCAGTTCCGTCCGTTTATTAAATATCGCGCGGCGTTTAATTACCGTGCGCATTGAGAAAAGCGTCAGCGGGGAAACTAACCAAGCGGGATAAGTGGCAACATAAAACCGCGCCACTCATGTCAGATTGATTAAATTCATGCGCACAACAATCTGCACGCATAAGGTAACAGTGACGAAACTATTTTTTACCAAACATTCCGTGTTTACTGATTAGCAGGAAACCAACGGTTATCATTCCACCGGAGTAAACAATAATTTTCCCTGCCAGTGGCAACGGGAAAATCCGGGCAAACGGGATAATATAAGATGCAATATCCAGCACCGCCCCTGCAAACAGAAGACCCATTACCCACGCCAGAGATAAAAGCATCATCTTTTGTGCCGTCCTCACTATTTTTCTTTTCACTCACCCCCCTCGTTTGATTCATTACCGGGCGGCATCCTGTGTTATTAACATGCCGCCCGGTAATCTTACATCATAGATCAGTATCTGCCTGGCAATACCTCAAAGGATAATGCCCGTTCTCCCATAAATTTTGCGCCGTCCTTTTTAACCACATCAGCATATCGTCACCATAAAAAGCGCGACGATTCTCCTGATAATAAAAAGGCTGCCAGCTTGCCAGTCGCTGATATTCTGTCATGCCGTCATATTCGCAGCGACTGATGTGCTCGCGCTCTACAATCAGGCTGTCTATTTCTGCATTCAGAATATTTGCAAAGGTATGCAGGTCATTTTCCAGTGCGGCATCAATTGTCAGACCGGAAAACATTTCTGCCGCATAAAGTAACTGATACACATCATTGATGGTTTTGCTTAACGGGCAGGTTATTGCGCCGGGATAGTCCGGGCTGTCAAAGACCAGGCTGACCGCTGCAATCATTTGTTTGGTTTCGCTGACCAGTATTTCTTTATCCGCTCCGGTCTGGTAGCGAAAAATAACCTGGCTAATTTTCGTTTTCAGCGCCTCGGCTTTTTCCTGCGCCGCCTGCTCCGATATTGTATTGTGAACCATATATTCTGCCTCGCTGTTATTGCCGCCCCTTTACAGAGCGGCTCACCTTGTTAGTTAAATGCGCGTTTCAGTTCCAGCGTGCGGAGCACCTGACCAAAATCAGCGTTTTTCATGGCGGGAATATGCACCCCGTTTCCCTTGCGAATACGCCGGGCAATGTGTCGCCCGAACGCTTTTAACGAGGGGTCAATCTGCGGGGCGGGAATATCATCGCGAGGGATGCGGGTATGACGGCGGGGCTTTACAGCCTCATCCGAAGGTGCAAGAATAATCGGTGTCATTTCTATGACTCCTTTATGGTGGTTAGTAGTCGTAAAAACCGTTGCCATCGGCTTTTACGGCGTGGATTAAGCAGGGTTTACCCTGCTTTTTTCATCTCTGCGGTTTACGTTCTGTGTCGTTTACCTCCTGCTTTGCCGGAATCCCTTTCTGCTCCAGATAGCGGTTAATTTTTTCACCGCCACCCGCTTCAAAGTTCCATGCTCTGTCCATCAGCATTCCATCGGGATAACGAACCGCCACCCTGAAATGCGTTGTCTGGTCGTCCTCGATAAAGGCGTTTTCCCACGCATCTGCGACAGCTTCTGCTTCCCTGCGACTGAAATTGCTGGCTGACAAAAAGGGCATGGGCCTGACTGGGTCACGCATCGCTTTCTCCTGGTTTTTAAAGAACATCACCCGTTGAGTTTCTTTCGCTGCGGTGTTGACGTTTTGGGGGTGACTGGCGGTCTGTTCCGGGTTGTGAACCTCACCCGTTTGAGAACCTTCGCCGCAAAGGGAAAGAACGGACACGGCCCGGTGCAGGTGTCCGGTACGGCGGCGACATTATTTGCCGGGTTTTCGGCAAAAAATGTTGACGGCGAGCTTTAGCGGTACTGGACAGCCAGGCGGGTTGTGGCGGGATATTCCCGGGCGAAGGGGCTTAAACGGTGAAAGGGCGCACGGAACAGCAGGGCAGGCACCCCGGCAACGACGAGACGCGGCGAGCGAAACGGCGTTGCGCCTTACATCCCGGCGCTTTTTCCGGGATGCGACAAGCGCAGGTTACGGCGCGTAAAGGGGCGGCGACTCCGCTGGCGGAGTCTGCAAGCCTGCCGTTGACGTCAGACATCAGACACTAGCCGACAGGCCCGAAACCGTGAGCGGGTTCGGCGGAGCTTACCGCGTCATTTCGCGGTTAGCGGAGTGTGGCTTGACGACCGGACGCCTCGCGGCCGGGAGCCGAAGGTGTCCCCGGGTTGGTGTTGTTTGTCAGTACAGGTAACAGAAGAACGACAGCAGGAAGAAGAACAGCAAGCACAACAGCAGGAATAAGCATCAACGCATCAGTACAGGGTGACTCTTTGCCTGAGATAAGCAGCATGACAGAGGTAAGGGTGACAGTGGCGGCGCGTCAGCGCAGCAACGTCACCGCGCCGCAGGCGGTTTTGGGGCAGTGTTATCGGAACGTGAGGGCAATGCCAGGGCGGCATAGTCCGGGGGATAAAAGAAAACCGCACCATTGCTGGCGCGGTCTGTGGGGTTAGTGCTTCAGAGATTCGATTTTTTCAATCGGCAATCCGGTAATGCGCGAGACTGCATCAGGCGAAAAATTCTCTTGCAGCATAGTCCGCGCGATATTCTCGGCGGCTTCCTGGCTGCCCTTCTGGATGCCCTTCTGGATGCCCTTCTGGATGCCCTTCTGCTCGCCCTGCTCAATCAGTTGTTCGGCCCACGTCATCAGTTCCCCCTCGCGCTGTGGCGCTTTGTGTCTGAGTTCTTCAATAAACAGGCGAACATCTGTTTTATCCTGCCCGTTCCAGAAAATATAGTGCATTATTGCGTTGAATTGCTCCCCTGTCAGCAGGGGTTTCAGTATCAGCCGCGCGATTTCGTCGATAAGCTCCATCATGTCACGGCTTCGGATATGCTTCATCACCAGTGACAGCAGCGCCACGCTCCTGTGCTGCATCAGCTCTTCATCCGGTATCACCGTCACATCGGCCAGCGGAAAATCACGGCTGTAGACTTCCCCCGCCAGTTCCGGCTGGTCAAAACAGGCCAGCCAGTTCATCGGGTACGGATGCGGCGACGGTTGCCCCGCGTAGAATAACAGCGGTATCACTACCGGCACCGTTTTACTCTTGTGCTGCGTGATATGCTGCTGCATCGCGGCGATAGCATACCTCATCAACCGGAAGGCGATGAGGGGGTCTGCGCTGCTCTGGTGCTCCACGGTCACGTATATGTAGCCGCTTTCGCCGCCGTCGATGTTCACCCGGTACAGAATATCGCTGTAGTACGCTTTCAGGTCTGGCTCGATGAACGAACCGGGCTGTAGTTGCAGCGTGTTCAGGTCGCAGCGCTCGCGCCACTGTGCCGGAAGATGGGCTTCCAGCAGGTCGCGTATCGCGGCAGGGTCGCTCATCACGGCCTTGAATACCCGGTCATGATGGCTGATTTTGTGTTGCTTCTTCTCTGGCATGGTTCGCCTCTCTCTGCGTTCTGCCGTCAGGGTAACAGAAAGCGGGGTTTCCCGCTTTCTGCCCGTACTGTCAGACAACCGGCGGCAGCGCCCCCGGATAATGCCGCGCGATGATGTCGTTCACCTTTTCCACCAGGTCGGGGCGCGTAAACGTGATATGCGCGGAGCCTTTTTTGTAGGCGCGGATCGAGAAATACTCGCATGTAAACACCGCGCCCACGCTCGCCGCGCCCCCCTGACTGATAAACGCGCTAAAATTCGCCCCCTCGGAGATCCGGTTATCCGGCACGTTTTTTCCGTCCAGAATCCAGAACGGACGCGCCAGATCGTCGATCCGGTTCTGTGCATACGTGCGCACGGAAAAATACAGCCCGCGATGATTGTCGAGAACGCCGTCAATGATGATGCGCTTACCGAGCAAACATGGGTTATGCGTTTTGTAGTCCCATGACAGATTGCGGAAGACGTCGATCACGCCTTGTTCAAACGTGTCTCCCTTGCTGGCGTTAAGCTGGCGAAACGTGGCGATCACATTGTCCAGGGTGATTTCCGGGCAGTCGTTGCTGTATAACTGCGCATCCCATTCCTTGCGCTGCGCCTCGCTCATGAGCGTAAACATGCCCGTGTCATTCATCAGTCGCGTCCAGATATCACGGTCGGCATAGAGATGTACGCTCCGCTTTAAAGCCGCCTCCCGCGTGGCGCTGCGGTCGGCTGACAGGCTGCGCTCGATGATTTCTGTCATGCCGGAGATCCACCCTCTCCCCGATGCTTCAAAGAACATTTTCTGCGCCTCGCGTAGCCGTTCGATAGCCTCCAGAAACATCGTCACGCCGCTGTTACGCTGCGCGACAATGCGCTCTACCGGAAGGGAAGGGATAACCTCCCCTGCGCTGTTGTGGGGCTGTAAATCAACGGTAATCGCCTCTGCTGTGGCCTGTGTCATGTGCTTTTCCCTCCTGCTGTTGCCGCCCCTTTTTCGGAGCGGCTCACCCTGTTAGTTAAATGCGCGTTTCAGTTCCAGCGTGCGGAGTACCTGACCAAAATCGGCGTTTTTCATGGCGGGAATATGCACCCCGTTCCCCTTGCGAATGCGTTTTGCGATGTGTCGCCCGAACGCCTTTAATGACGGGTCAATCAGCGGTGCGGGAATATCATCCCGAGGGATGCGGGTCTGACGGCGGGGCTTTACAGCCTCATCGGAAGGTGTAAGAATATTATCAATCATGAGTGACCTCTTTTGATTGTTGGATAGCCGCAAAAACCGTTCCTAGCGATTTTTACGGCGTGATTTAAGCAGGGTTTACCCTGCTTTTTTCATTTCTGCGCGTTGTGTTCTGCTTCTTCTGCCTCCTTTTGCACTTTGTCGGTAATGTCTTCGGGGTCGCCTAAAAACCAGCCGCGAACGGGGTTGTAACGTTCAGTGAATGCCTTTATCGCCCCCTTTCCGGTCATGGCCTTTACGCGGGTAAACATCGGTAAAACGCCCTTTGCATCGCATCCGGTAAACGCAATCTGATAAACACGCATCGCCTGTGTCTGCATTTCGCTTTCTCCTGTTTTTTAAAGAACATCACCCGTTGAGTTTCTTTCGCTGCGGTGTTGACGTTTTGGGGGTGACTGGCGGTCTGTTTCGGGTTGTGAACCTCACCCGTTTGAGAACCTTCGCCGCAAAGGGAAAGAACGGACACGGCCCGGTGCAGGTGTCCGGTACGGCGACGACATTATTTGCCGGGTTTTCGGCAAAAAATGTGGGCGGCGAGTGTCAGCGGTACTGGACAGCCAGGCGGGTTGTGGCGGGATATTCCCGGGCGAAGGGGCTTAAACGGTGAAAGGGCGCACGGAACAGCAGGGCAGGCACCCCGGCAACGACGAGACGCGGCGAGCGAAACGGCGTTGCGCCTTACGTCCCGGCGATTTTTGCCGGGATGCGTCAAGCGCAGGCCACGGCGCGTAAAGGGGCGGCGACGCCGCTGGCGGCGTCTGCAAGCCTGCCCTTGCGTCAGGATGGAAACCCGCTGCCCGGCGGTTTACCGCAGGGCCGGGCGGAGACAGCGAAGCTGGCTCAGTGCGAAGCATGACAGCCGACAGGACGCCCGACTGTGGCTTTTTGCAGAGTGGAGGAAGCAAAACATCCATAGACAGAACAGTATCTACACCATCAGCATCAGCATCAGCAGTATGAATACTCTCACCAGGAACAAACTCTCCCACCCGCCACTCTGAACAATGCCCTTTTCCACTACCACACCTCCTCCATGCGTGAGCGGTGCGACAGCACCGCCCTCGCGGTGCCGCAGGCACCCCGGGGTTTTCGGCGGGCTGACAGGCGGCCTCCACCGCCCGTGTCGTTACCGGCTCCGCTTCAGCACTGCCGGATATACTGGCCCCCGATATACAGCGCGGGCTGATGTTTCAGGTACTCGCAGATATCATCCAGCACCTGTGCGGTTGTGAGGGGGGAAAGTCCGGCCTCTTTACGCGCCGCATTAATCATCTGCCGGTAGTGACGCAAAATCTCGCGGCTGTAGGGTGTGAGTGTCATATGTCCTCCGGTATCTGGCGGGGCTGCGCCCCGCCCTGTGGGTTAAGCACCAAACACGTAGCCATCAACCAGTGTCAGGTCACCCAGGAACAGGTCACGCCCGTAGGCGGAATAATCAAAATAGTCGCGCATGTCCTCCGGCATCCCGTCCAGCAGACCGTGCTCCTCGACGTAGTTCATCGCGTACGCTTCCTCGCAGGTGGTTTCCCCGCGGTATGCGTCGTCAAATTCGTCAAAGTCAGTGCATCCGGTCAGTTTCGTCCAGACCACATAGGCCCCCGCCTTTCCGGCCTCGCTGGCCTCCCTGAAGCCCTCAACAAAAGACCAGTCAACAGAACATTCCGACGCGAACGCATCAGGGATACCCTCGATATCCTGAAACATCAGCTCGGGGTCGGGTTCGTTTGCATGAAGGGCGCGACAGGCGGCGTAAAAACTGGCCTCGTCGTCGTAATCGGTGAGCGTAAGCCATGCACCGGCAATGCTCCCGCAGTTGTATTTGTGGTACGTGCCGACATACACGGCTGGCTGTGTCACGGTGGTGGTGGTGTTCATCGCGGTATCCTCGCTGTCAGAGTGAACGGAACCGGCTTTCGCCGTGCCGACACAACAACCCGACGAACAGCGAAAAATACCAGGGCGCACCCGCAGGCCGTCAGCCGGAAAACACGGAGACTGGCCGCACGGTTATCCTGCGAAAACTGAGCGGGATAACGACGGCAGGACAGGCGAGGAACATCAAAAAAAATCACGGCGGACGGGCGAGGACGGCGGCGACAGCGTACCCTTGTAATTTTTGCGGTCGGGTTAGCGTGAAGGCACGGCGAATGCCGCAGGCGCACGGAGCGGGCAGGCTGAAGAGGGTAAAGGGGCGACACGCCCCGGGAGAAAGCGGAGCCGCTGCGGGACGCAGGCGACATCCGTATTGTGCGGATTTACTGCCCGGTGTCGGGCTTTTCGTCCGGCTTCAGGTACACCAGGTCACTGCCCCGTGGCAGCGTGGTGCTGATGTTGCGGTAGTGTGCGAGCCGCTCCTGAAACAAAGGCCACTGACTCGGCGGGAACTGGCGCATCTCCATTTCCACCGCCACGGGCTTGCCCATACGCTCCAGATACGCCACGGCGGCTACCGCTTTGTCCATATCCACCTGCTTTCGTTCCTCGTCCGGCAGTTGCGCCAGATTCCATTTCGACATTCAGTCTTCCCCCTTCCGCTGCCTTGCCGGGACGGTGAACAACACCGAACCCTCAAGATAATGCACCACCCTGACAACCCTGCGCAGCCCTTCACCCGCCCGGCGGGGCTTTATCTGGTCGCCCACGGACACCGGGTTATGAAAACGTGCGGTGTGTTCTTCATCCCACACCGGAGCCAGCCCTTCCTCTGCCACCACGTAGCGATACCGCCTGCAAAAAATCCCCATCGCCACCTCCCCTGAAATCTATCTGAATCCTGTCATTATCATGCCACATCACGCAGCCGCTGCGGCGGCGCGGGCGGGGTATATTTCACCCAGCGCATCGCGGCAACGCCAGCCGCATCGGGCTGGCCCTCCTGCCACTGCGCGAGCATCTCTGCAAGGTCATCCGGGCTGACCCGGTGCAGCCAGTGCTTCACCTCACCCCGCAGGGTGTGCGGTGAAGCAGAGCAGATGGCAACAGCCGCACGGGCAGCTTCCTCCTGACGATACAGTCGCGCCACCACACTGCGTTTTTCCGGTCGGTGTGCGCAGGTGTGGTACGGCAGCCGGTTATGCGTCACCGGTCTTTCCGGCAGCAGCACCCCGGGAAACAGCATCAGGCGCTCCGCATCCGTCAGCGGACTGAGACAGAGCTTCCCCTGGCTGGCGAAGGCCACGGAGAGAGCATATTTCCACGCCACAACGGGGTTTTCCTGTCGCCCCCGGCGAACGGGCGGCGCGGTTTTTCCGCCTGACCGCCCCGCAAGGCGGCGGACGCAGGCCGCGAGCCACATCACCATGTCACCACCTCCCCGAGTTCATCGGCTATCGCGTGCGCACTGCGCCCGTCACGCAGCATCGCGTCCACCTGCTCCAGCAGGTCAGACAGCGAATCGGGGTAAAATTCGGCGGCGGCGTGCAGCACCCGCACCCGCTGCGCCGGATGCGCCTGTATCACGAGTACCCATAGCGGGCTGACGTCCCCCGGACTGCATAAACTGAGCGTCAGCGGTTTATCGAGGTCAGGCGTCAGGCGGCAATGAACCGGAAAAATTCCGCCAAACTCGCTTTGCCACTCTCCGGCAATATGCCAGTTAAAGGGGATGTTCAGGTCAGCTATCACGCAGTCGGTCATGCGCTGGCGCTCCGGCAGACCACGGTCGCGCAGGGCTTCCAGTTCATCGGGAGTCATCTGGTTGAGGGCTTCGGTGGAAAACAGAATATTCATGGCAGATTCCTTACTGCCAGCCCCGCAGGGCTGGCGTGTGGGTTTATTATTATTCGCCGTCAGGCGGCCTGTTCCGCGTTCGGGGCGGCATCATTTGCTGCATCATTTGCGGCTTCGTCTGTCGCTGAGGTGTTTTCCGCTGTCGCCGTGCCCCCTTCGCGGCGCACCATCCAGTCAGGCAGCCAGTTCAGGGCGGCGGCTTCCCGTTCGGTACGGGCGGCGGCGGTGTCTTTCTTCATATCCAGCACCTCCCGCGCCGCTGTTTCATTCCCCATCTCTGCCAGTGTCGCAGAAAGCTGTTTTTTGTTCAGCTTGCGGAAATAACTGTCGGCGGTCGGTGTCCACCATTCGCGCAGGTCAAAGTCCATCGCCGCTTCCACGCGGTCGAGACTGTGGCCTCGGGCGCTGATTTTTTCCTCCAGCCCGTCGAGCGCGTGAGCCGTGCAGTATGCCAGCAGGGCATGAATCTCCGCATCGCTGCGCGCCAGCAGCCAGGTGAAGTCGGTTTTCCAGTTCTCCGGCAGGGTCGCCGCCAGCGCCGCCCGTTGCGCCATGAGCGCCTGATACGCTTTCCCGTCCTCGCCGCTGAGGGCGTGGTCGGTGAGCAGGTAATGACGGGCATCAGTGTGAACCCGTACCGGACTGTTGCTGCTGTAGCAGGAGAACACGCCGAGGCAGAGCGTCCACGTCATAAGCGCCAGCGCCACCCGTGGCTGCTGTACCAGCGCCGCCTGTGCGGCAAAGGTACGCTCACTGGTCATGCTGCGAATGAGCGAGGCCGGAAGCGTATCGTTCAGGCAGACGCTTTCCGCACCCTCCGCGCTGCCAGCGTTTTCGCCCGTTTCAGGCGTACCGTCTGCATTATCTTCATCCTGCGCGGTTTCCGGCAGGTCGCTGTTACGCACCACCCCGCGCCGGATATTGACGCCGCCGCGCCCGAAGGACACCACCACGCCAGCCAGCACCCGTGCATCGTCTGACCAGCCCCGCGCCGTGGCAATCGCCTGAATCTGCGCGATTTCATCGCTGATTTTTGCCGCTTCCTCGCCATCATCGACGGAAAGCGCATCCAGAGCCTCTGCCAGTTCGTCCAGTCGGGCGCTTTCCTCGTCGGTGTAATCTTCCTCCGGAACGGGCAGCAGGGTGTATTCTGCACCGTCCTCGCCATAAAGTCCGACAGGCGTCAGTCGCCCCATACTCCAGTGCCAGCCTTCGTCCTGCGCCACCTGCACGGCGATACCGTCCAGCTTCTGCACCAGTACCTGCTCCAGCAGGACTTTATCGACGAAACCGCCCTCGTTCTGGCTGAACAGGTCGCGGCGTACCTCGCCTCCGGCAGCAAGATAATCAGCCTCCCCGACAATATCCCACATACGGTTATTCTGCGTGGACACCTCGCTTTCGGTGATAAGGCGGCGCAGCTTCTCCGCGCTCACGCCTGAGCCGAAGTTCTCACGGGCGCTCTGCCAGACCACCACCTGCCGCTGCGGGTCGATTTCCAGCGCCAGCGCCTGACACTGCTCAAGGGTAAGTTCATCCTTTGCCAGTCCGTCCAGCAGTTCAGGGGCAAGCGAGGCCAGACGTAATCCGCGCTGGACGTGGCGCGAGGTGTAGCCGAGCAAATCCCCGATTTGCTCCGGCGTTTTCCCCTCGCTGGCAAGGGTGCGGAAGGCGATAATCTGCTCTGCGGGGTGCATGGCGCGGCGCTGCTCGTTCTCGATAATCGAGGCCACCACCGCCAGCTCGTCGTCCACCACCTTCACCGCCACCGGATAGTCGGCGTGAATATGCCCTTCCTCAACCAGCAGTTGCAGGGCGGTCATGCGGCGTCCCCCTGCGGCCACGCCGAGCTTTCCGTCCGGCATCGCGTGAACAATCAGGTTCTGCAACAGCCCCACTTTCAGCAGCGAGTCGGCCAGTTCGCGCACACTCTCTTTTGTGTACGGCAGGGTGCGGACGTTTTTCGGGGTCCTCACCAGTTGCGACAGCGGCGGGTATTGCACCTGCACGGCATCGAGGGCGGCTTTCAGCATCGCTTCGGCGGCGCTGGCTTTTTTGCGGGTTTTCTGAGACTGGCGGGTTTTCGCGGTATCACTGTTTTTCGCTGTGGTGTTCATAGGGACTTCTCCTGTTTTAAAAAATCATCACCCGTTGAGTTACGGTCGTCGCGGTGTTGACGTTCTGCGGGAAAGCACCGGACCGGCTGGCCCGTGAAATCTTCACCCGCTTGAGAACTGCCGCCGCAGGGGCGGTCACACCACGGCACGGGGCGGGCGTCCGGGCCTGGCGGAACAGTTTTTGTCGGCCTTTCGGCAAAAAGTTTTTCGCCAGCGCCTGCGTTGCCTGGATGCCCGGAACGGGTTGTGGTGGACTTTGTCCCCGGTGGAAGGGCTTAAACGGGGAAAGACACGAAGGCAGAAGGGAAGACTTCCCGCTGCCACGGCGAGGCGCGGCGAGCGTAACGGCGGGGCGCCTTACAGCCCGGCGCCGTCTGCCGGGGTGCAGTAAGCGCAGGCCACGGCGCGGAAAGGGGCGGCGATGCCGCTTGCGGCGTCTGCAAGCCTGCCCTTGCGTCAGGGATGGACACCCGCTGCCCGGCGGTTTACCGCAGGGCCGGGCCGTGACAGCGAAGCTGGCCCGGTGCGCAGCATGACAGCCCGCCCGGACGCCAGCTGTCATATTCCGTTGCCCGTTCATCTCAACAGGCAAAAGAAGAACAGCAGGAGCAGGAACAGGAACAGGAACAGGAAGACGAATAATGACAGCATCAGCATCAGCATCAGCATGAATATCTCTACAAAACACCAGACAGACCCGATACCGAATCGACGCTTCCGATGACACCTCCCCCGGACACACCGGACGGCCGCCAGCGGCGCGTCAGCGCAGCCGCTGGCGGCAGGCCCGTGGCCTGCGGCATGGTTTTTTCGCGCACGAACAGACGGCAACGGGATAACACCGCCCACGCGGGGCGGCGCTCCGGTCAGGCAGACGGCGAATCCAGCACAAGTTGCAGCGTGTCCAGCGCCGCTTTTGCGGCTCCGCTTTCGTCGTCGATATAGTCCAGTCCGGTGCGGATAGCCGGAAGCAGGGCGCGGAGTTCGTTTTCGGGGATGCCTATGTGACGTGGTGCGCGTTCGGCGGCAATCTGGCGCAGTTCCCCTGTCACAAACTCCTGACTGATACCGTAGCGATACAGAATATCGCAGTCGGCTTCCCCGATAGCCTGAAGCACACGCTCTGCCTCGGCGGCGGTGGGGTTGTACTCCGCGCCTGCCTCGAGCACGTCCTCCTCCGTCCAGGTGATGATGGCCATTTTTTCGTGGTTTTCATGCTGTTTCAGCAGTTCAATGCAGATTTCGCTGACGGTTCCGTACATCATTTTTTGCTCCGGTTGTGTTTTCGTTAGGCGGGGCGCGTCGCGCCCCGTGCGGGTATCAGTCAAGGGCGCGGTAAATGGCGCTGGCCTCGCGGTGGGTGGCAGCAAAGGCCATGAGTTGCTCGTAGCGGTTCACATAGTGGCGGCTGGCCTCCTGCTGGTCGTGGTGGCTGTGCATCCATGCGCGATGGTTAAGCACCATTGCGGTGATGAAAATGCCTGCCGCATCGCCGGACATTTCCCCCTCAAACCAGTTGTCGGGGTTGTTGACAACAACGCGCTCGTCTTCCAGCGCAAGGTAGCCCGCCCCCTCTGGTAACTGGTTAAATGTCCATTCACCGCCGCAATAGTCGCGCAGGTACTTTTGGGCATAGGCATAAATGCAGGCTTCGGCCTTCACGTAGTCCGCGCCAAACAGCACGGGGAGAAAATCGAACAGCGCAGACGGGCGAACAGGCGTTGCGGTGGTAGCAGACTGAGCATGTAACATAATGAGCCTCCGGCTTAACATGAGAAGCGACACCGGGCGGTGCCGTGACTCCAGACAAGACGGGCGGTCAGTCACGAATGCAGGGGCGCAAGGGAAGCCGCAGCCTGACGCGCACGGCGGACGGGAGTTGCAGGGGGAGTCCGCGCCCGCGCGGGCGAGCAACCGGAAAATCACGGCGGACGGGAAGGAGGGACCGGGTGACTGCCGCGTTCATTTCACCCTTGCATTCTTGACAGCCCGGCTACGATGGAGTCACGGCAACGGCCGCACACGCACGGGGCAGGCAAAGGGCGTTTATCACCACAAGGCCCGGCGACCGGCGGGCCGGGTAATGCGGAGCCGCCCGGCGACGTCCTTATTGCCTGTTCTCATCCCGGACCGGTAAAGTCTGGGAAGGGGCTTCCCTTCCCCGTGCGTTTATTCTTCCAGCGCCAGTCCGTTGCGCACGCCGATAATCATGTTTTTCAGCGCGGCGCGGTCGAACCAGCGACGGGCCGGATCGCCCGGAATAATCAGCGTATGCGCCAGGAACCCCTCGGCCTCGATCTCCTCCTCGCGCTCGTTAACCAGCGTCAGCAATACCGGGCAATAGCGGGCGCCGCGCACCAGTACCGCATCCAGCACGGCATCCAGACGATCCGTGTCAGTGACGGGCGGCCAGTCGTCGTCGTACTCATCAGCGAGGAGTCGCCAGTCACCCAACCAGCGTTCCATCAGTCGCGGCGTGGCGGACGGTTTCAGGGCCGCTGCAAGGCGGTGCGCGTCCTGTCTGGCAATGCTGCAAATCGTGTCAATGCTGCTTCTGAGGAAGGCCAGCAGATCGTCGCACTCCGCACGGGTCAGCCATTCTTCGGCAAACGGCAGATGCAGGGTCATCGCGTCAGCCAGACGCTCCGGGGGCGCATCGCGTTTCGCGGGGTACAGATGCAGCCGGGCAGGGGTTCCCGCCAGTCGCCGGGCGCTGGCAGTCAGCAGTTCCGCCTTGCCGAACGTCAGCGGCTGGCAAAGGTGCGTGACCAGCGTCAGAATTTGCGCGGCATCGAGCGAGCCGCAGGCAACGAGCCAGCCGGGCATGTTTTCGGGCGCGATCTGCATCATGCTGATTTTTTGCGGCCAGCCCGCATCCTGTAGCATCCGGTCGCCGTGGCGCAGGATCAGCGCGTTCAGTGTGTCGTTTCTCATGGTGATTTTCCTTCGGTGAGTGCCCCGCCGTTCAGCGGGGCGGTTGGGTTAAGCGGCGATTTCGTTTTCCAGCCAGGCAATATCTTTCTGAGCGTCCGCAACGCTCGGGTAGTGCTTTTGCACAAGGGGCCACGCCTGCGTGTCTTCCCCGCTGACAGCCCTTGCGGCAATATCCGTGATACGCGCCAGCGTATCGGCGGGGACGCTCACGCGCGGGGTATCGCCCTGAATCCCGGCATACAGCGCCTGAACGGTGCGGAATGACACACCTTCTTCGGTATGTTCCCCCGTTCCCGTGCGTCCGATAAGCGCCAGCAGGGTGTCCGCTTCGGCTTCCGTCATACATTCCACTTGCGCCATCACGTCCTCTCTCGTCCAGACCAGCAGGGCATAGCGTTCGTCATTGCCAAACATGCGTTTGAGCTTTTTGTTCAGTTCTTTACGGGTTCCGTACAGCATGATTTTTTCTCCGTTTTTCGGTGGGGCGGGGTCGCCGCCCGGGGTTCAGTCTCTGAATGATTCGTCGAGTAACAGGGCGATATTGAATGCCTCGTCCATCAGGACGCTGATACGGCGAAGGCTCACGCCAGCCAGCCGCTCCGGCAGCCCGTCATGCTGGTAGTGGTACGTGTCTTCCAGCACTTTCAGAGTCGTTTTCAGGTCGCACATGTTGTTGGCCAGTCCGGCCATGTCGCGGCGCAATGCCTCGTGTCCGTCGTAGTTCATCACGCGGCCTCCGGCAGATATTCGTCGTTCGCCGCCGGGGTGTTCACGGCGCGGCGCATCGCGGCCAGGCGTTCGGCACCTTTTCGGTGGTACTGCTCCAGCATTTCAATGCCGATGTAGCGGCGTCCGGCACGGAAGGCGGCGACGCAGGTCGAACCGCTCCCGGCAAACGGGTCGAGCACAATCGCGTTCGGCGCACTGAATGACTCAATCAGCGGCTGTAACGCCTCCACGGGTTTCTGGGTGGGGTGAAGCGGGTTGCCGGTATACGGGAACGGCATCACATCCGGCAGCGGGTTAAGCGGCGGGGTCGGGCGGCCTTTCGCCATCAGATACGCCCCTTCATGGCAGTAGTTCACGAATCCCCGGCGTCCGTTGGCGCTGCGGCGGTTCGAGCTGTAGTCTTTGGTGAACACAATCTGGCCCACCGCATAGAAGCCCGCCGCTTTCCACGCCGCCATAAAGCGGTCAACGCGGTTCCAGCCGTAGAAGCTGACCATCAGGGCATCTTTTTTGAGGACGCGGTACATCTCCTGCGTGGCAGGCTCCAGCCACTCGTCGGTGACGTCCCCGGCAATCTGGCGGCCTGAGCGGTCTTTAAAGCCCACAAGGTACGGCGGGTCGGTGACGATAAGGTCCACGGCGCGGTCGGGGAATCCACGCATCACGTCAATACAATTTCCTAGAATGAATCTGGACATAGCAGCACTCCTGTAGTCTGAGGGGAGCAGGAGGCATCACCGCGATACCGTTCCCTGCCGCACGCTGCCTGTTCATCGCGGCCGGTCGCGGGTCAGGCCGACCGTGGAATACCGAGTCGTCGGCCTTATGACGGCGAGGATATGCCGCGAAAGCGGCTTGAAGGGCGTTCCTTAAAGGGCGAGGGGCTGACGTACACTCTCAACGACGCCGGGCCTGAGCAGAAAATACCGCCCGCCCCGTACAGGGCCGGACGCGAGATACTGGCAGCGGGTGGCAGGCAGACATATCCACAAAATGCGGGGAAAAAACGGCGACAACCCTGTGGACAACCTCCATTGATCGGATCGAGGACGGGCCTGACAAGTGCCGCAGGCCTGCGGGATCGGCATGGTTATTTCCTGACCAGACGAAAGATCCGGCAGATTGACAGCGGGAAGCGCTATGCGTATCTTCGCTGTATATCCATACAGTTATTTGCGGAGTGCTTATGTTACAGATTTCTGTCCGTTTCTCCCCGGCCCAGGTCAAAGCCATGCCCACCGGCACCTTTGCTGCTCTGCAGCAGGAAATTGAGCGCCGCCTGACGCCACAACACCCGAAGCTGTGGCTGAATATCGGCAAAGGCTCCGACAGCAGCCTGAACGTCAGCGGCGCACGCAATGACCGCGAGAAGGCGGATGTGATGGAAACGCTCGAAGCTATCTGGCAGGAAGACAGCTGGTTGCCATGAAAAACGAACCCGTTTTCCCCCGGTCACAGCTGCAGGCCTGTTCCGCATCACCCACGCCGATGGCCATCCCGTTTTTTGCTGACACCTGCCCGGCCGGATTCCCGAGTCCGGCCGGGGATTACGTCGAGCAGGAGCTGGATTTGAACAGCCTGTGCATCCGGCATCCGTCAGCCACCTACTTCCTCCGCGCCAGCGGGGAAAGCATGCGCGACCTCGGCCTGTATGACGGCGACATTCTGATTGTGGACCGGGCGGAAACAGCAGAGGAAGGCGATGTCGTCATCGCCGAAATGGACGGCGGGTTTACGGTGAAGCGCCTGCGGCTACGTCCGCGACCGGCGCTGGAGCCGATGAACCCGGCCTTTCCGACGCTGTACCCGGACACGCTCACGCTGTTCGGCGTGGTGACGCATTTCCTTCATCGCACCCGGTCACGCCTGTAGTCCGGAGAAAACATGTTTGCCCTTGCTGACGTCAACAGTTTCTATGCCTCCTGCGAGAAGGTGTTTCGCCCCGACCTGCGGGACAGGCCGGTCATCGTCCTCAGCAACAATGACGGCTGCGTGATTGCCCGCAGCGCGGAGGCGAAGGCCCTCGGCATTCCGATGGGCGAACCGTGGTTCAGGCTGAAGGCGACGGCAGAACGCCTGGGGATTGTGGTCTTCTCCAGCAACTATTCGCTGTACCATTCGATGTCTGAGCGCGTCATGCGCTGCCTGGAAGCGCTCTCCCCCCGCGTTGAGCAGTACAGTATTGACGAAATGTTTCTGGACGTCGCAGGCATCGACAACTGTATTTCCTTCGAGGACTTCGGGCGCCAGCTGCGGGAGCACATTCAACGGCATACTGCTCTGACTATCGGTGTCGGAATGGGTCCCACCAAAACCCTGGCGAAAAGCGCACAATGGGCCTCGAAGCAGTGGAAACAGTTCGGCGGCGTGCTGGCGCTGACCACCGGCAATCCCCGGCGAACGCAAAAGCTGCTCTCGCTGCAGCCGGTGGAAGAAATCTGGGGCGTCGGCCGGAAGTTATCTAAAAAGCTGCACACGATGGGTATCATCACCGCCCTGCAGCTGGCGCAGACGCATCCGGCGTTTGTCCGCAAGAATTTCAGCGTGGTTCTCGAGCGCACGGTACGCGAGCTTAACGGGGAAAGCTGCATCAGCCTGGAAGAAGCACCGCCGGCAAAGCAGCAAATCGTCTGCAGCCGGAGTTTTGGTGAACGCATCACAGAGTATGATGCGATGCGACAAGCGGTCTGCCTGTACGCAGAGCGTGCGGCGGAGAAGCTGCGGGGCGAACGGCAGCACTGCCGGCATATCGGTGTGTTTGTGAAAACGTCGCCGTTCGCCGCGAATGAACCTTACTACGGCAACATAGCCAGCGAAGGTCTGCCGGTGCCGACGAAAGATACGCGGGATATTATTGCCGCCGCCGTCCGCTCACTGAACCGCATCTGGGTCCCCGGTCATCGCTACGCCAAAGCGGGCGTGATGCTGAACGACTTCACGCCAACGGGGGTATCGCAACTGAGCCTGTTTGACGATGTGCAGCCCCGCGCTAACTGCGAAGCGCTGATGAGAGCCGTCGACGGCATCAATCACTCGGGTCTGGGGAAGGTCTGGTTTGCGGGCCGGGGCATTACCCCGGAGTGGCAGATGAAGCGGGAGATGCTTTCGCCTGCCTATACGACGAACTGGAAATGCCTTCCTTCGGCAAGGTTTTAATTATTTCTGACCGTTCCGAACCAAGAATTACTACAATTTCAGAGATAGTCGCACAAAGTGCCTTGCCATCAAAGGGCGCCCCCAAAAGAGAACAAACACAGCTCAATATGAGTCATGGGCGCGCAAAAGCTTGCGAGATACCTCATTTTGCTCCATAATATCACTCCATGTTGAGCACAAAAAGCCCCCTAAACGGATCATCTGCGTTAAGATACTCATTTAGGTTTTGTTTATTTCCCAATTTGAGGCGCTATTAATGTTAAAAATTTCCTGTGATGATGGTTCTACCAACGTGAAACTGGCGTGGGAAGTGAGTGGTGAGATTAAAACATTCATTTCCGGGAACAGTTTTAAAGAAGGGTGGAGCGCTGGGATTCTCGGCAGTTCTCCGGTTTATAATTATATAGTAGATGGCAAAAAATACTCTTATGACAAAGGAAGCATTGCTACGTTAGGAACCACACATGTCAGCTATCAGTACAGCACTACCAACCTGCTCGCCATCCATCATGCGCTGCTAACTTCTGGTTTAGCCCCTCAAGATATCGAGATCACGGTTACCCTACCTATTACTGAATTTTTCGACCAGGACAATCAACCTAACGAAAAAAAGATTGAGGCTAAGAAGAAAAATGTTCTTAGAACAATATCACTCAATAAAGGTGATGTATTCAGCATCAAAAAAGTAAATGTAATGCCTGAATCTATACCTGCTGTGTATACCTCCTTAATGAATGATGGGGTAACACATCTGGAACGGAGCCTTATCATTGATCTGGGTGGCACTACCGCAGACTTTGGACTAATCATCGGTGCATTTGATTCAATATCTGAAGTTAAGGGAAATGCTGAGATAGGAACATCCAGAATCACAAAATCCGTAATGCAGGAACTTGCAAACGCATCAACACCAAGCAATTACTATGTGGCAGATGAGTTAATTAAAAATAGAGATAATCACGATTTTTTAAATGCGTTAATTAATGATGAAGCAGGGATTGAGAGAGTACTAGGCGCCATCCAGCGTGAGTCGAAATCACTTGCAGAAAGCATCCAGAATGAAATAATGACTTTTGCTAGTATCAACAGAATTTATCTTGCCGGAGGTGGTGCTGAGTTAATATATCCCTTCATCAAAGAAATGAATCCGCAATATAAGGTACAGAAAATAGAGGACCCTCAATTTGCATTAGCTAAAGCAATGGTTAAGGCTTAACTATGGATAATAAAAGAAAGAAGATTATTGCTTACTTGCATCCGGATTTATATCCACAAGATGCTTTATCTCAAGAATATATTCAAAGTTTACCTACCCAAACAAGGGGGGAATTCTATAGGCAGGCAATAATATGCGGGGCCGTCTTGAGCACTATAGATACCAGATTACCTAGCTTGCTCAGTTCCTTATATAGCAAGAATATTAAAGCCGAAGATTTAGTTAAAATCATTGAGCAGGTCACAGGGTATAAGTCACAATCTGTTGATTTGTCGAAACTTGAAGCGTTATTGAATGCAATAACGTCGAACACTGAAAACAATACAATTGCAGCTATTGAAAGCTCACCGCAAGAGCAACCAGCATCCAAACTTACAGCCTTCAAACGCTGACTATAGAGCCTCTACAAAGAGGCTTTATCATAATGGAAATTCGAACATTTTCTCTATAGATTTAATGCATTGTATGTTATATCTTTCGATATTTTTTTTACAACTTGTTAGTCTGCATTTATGCTCATTTATCACACCACTAAAAAAATCTGGATTTTTTAAGTAAGTTAAAATCATCGCCGAAATTTCACAAAACTTTCTCATCTCGTTAAAATATAAGGTGACTTCTGTCCCACTGTTTATATTCCATCTTTCGCAGGCTAAGAGTTTTCGTTTTAAGGTGAGAGTTTTCAATGAATACAATCTGACTGATGATTCAATGTAAGCTAAATCTTCACCTCTACATACATCTATATATAAGCGAATTAAGGCCGCAAACACGTCATCACTTTCAACCATCAAAGCTACAACGTAATTATACCCATCCTCATTTTTCTTTTGCTGAAACCAGTTACTCGTTTTCTTGTATGCACGATAAGCAATAAACAATGTCCCTGCCGCTGCTATTGCGCTTGTCAATGCAGCCAGAGCAGTAATAAACTCGTACACCTTAGACTCACGAAAAACCACCCATAAGAAAGTTAGTGTTGCGATGACAAAAAGAATAAAGATAGTACTAACCAATAATATATTGACACGCCTGCACTTTTCGCTGGGACTTTTGCACATATTCACGTTATTCCTAATATAAAACTAAACTTTTGTGTTAATGCGGCTTCATTTAAGATATTAAATATAAGCCACAGCTAAAATGTAAGTGCTCAAAAAATATTTCTCATCTTCAGATTTTACTGTCCAGCCACAGGATTCAAATAACTCATTGATACCGTCGACATTTCCGGTAATGCGTACCTTCAGTGGCGCGAGGAGCTTTCCGTTAGTGTCAAAACCGTTATCAATGCTACTGCGCAGGGCGTAAATGCCGTTAATGCCGGCATTCAGCTTCACCGCATAGCGACCCGTCCACTCGCGGTCGGTCAGCAGGTTATAAACCCAGCCAGCATCTTTGGCGAGCTCGAAGGCATACGTCAGGCGGAACAGGTCATTCTGTTCCGCAATATCGCCATGGCAGGAGCGCCAGAGATAATCCAGCTTCTCCGGCAGCCGGGCTTTCATGCCGAGAGTTCGGCCCTGTCCGAGCAACCATTCGATATCCGGGGTGACGCTGCGGGGAAAGCGGCGCTGTTTCAGCGCGGTGGACAGCCAGCGGACCAGAAACAGATTTTCCTGCGAGACGGACTGTACAATGCCGTCCCGCTTAGCCAGCGCCAGGGCGACGAGGCCACACCATGCCAGGTCTCCGGCTTTATTCAGCTGTGACATTATTCTGCTTCTCCCTTGCATCCAGTCTGGCTTTGATGCGCTTCACCTGGAGGCGGGCATATGCCGCTTCCTTTGCCGTGACGACACCTGCTGGTTCACCGTAGATATCGTAGCGGGTTTCCCCTTCTCTCACGCAGCGCTGATACCGGAGTCCCCGGACTACCCGTATGACGGCCTGTATCCACTGTCCGAACGTCATTCCGCAGTCCGGGTTGGCTTCGATGTACGCCTTCGCCTGCTCTTTGATACCCACCTTCATGGGACGGAGATTCCCTTTATCAAATTCAGGCCACAGGGCGGGGAATGTTCTGACAAAAAGGGCTATCTGGGGTTTGAGGAGCAACGGAACAGTAAACGCCGTTAAGCGGTCAATTTAAATGGTTATTAATTTATTAATCAATAAATTATGCCTCTTCATTGAAAGCTCTCAGCTCCCCTTTACTGACGGACTCCAGCACCGTAAAAGAATACCCCCTGCATATTGATATGCCTGCATTGTAACGTTGATAGTTTTCAAAAACTTCATCCTGAACCGAACAACTCGGTCAGCGTGTGTGTCCTTACCGTGCTTTATTCCGTTTTCTTAGGTGACCCTTATTGCCAAATAGGTTGTAATAAGTATATAGTAAGCCGCCATACTATATGGCGACATCACAATGAAGATTGAACAAAAATATCATTCACTCATCCAGGAAGCACAACGCCGAAATCTACCCGATGTAGAAGGTATTCTTTTGTGCTTTAAGACTCTTTCTCTGGCTGCCGGAATTGACAGAAGTTGCGCTGCGTTACTGGCGTTGCACGGTTTATCTGAAGGACGCTTTATCCTTCTTTTCCTGCTTGATGCAGCATCTGATGGAGTGGCTCCCAACACGCTGTCAAAACAAGCAGGTGTTACACGTGCCACCATAACAGGACTGCTGGATGGTCTGGAACGAGACAAATTGATTGAACGGCATCAGGATGTCAGTGACCGACGAGCGTTGTGCGTAAGACTTACACGTAAAGGAAAAAATGTAGCCAGGACGGTGTTTGAGCAGCATAGTCGTTGGATTGCCAGCCTTTACAGCAATCTTTCTGCACGAGAACGTAAACAACTGGTAACGCTGTTAGAGAAAGTATCCGGTAACATTGGAGATTCAGCATCATGACTTCTGTACGTAAAGGTGTAACTCGTGTAGCTGATGTTACTGTGGACATACAACAATCCTTGTCTCGTGGCAAAATACAAAGCGCGACCCTAGCCGAATGCCTGGCTATTAACCAGGCCCAGTTGGTACGTGCGGTCTTTCCCGAGTTGCCGACAGATGCTATGAAAGAAATCGATGCTGCTTGCGAGTCAGGTATTCTCAAACGCATGGACACAATCGGTGCTGTTTTACTGGATGCGTTGGGGTCTGAAGGGATAGAAAAATGCCGGGTGCACAGAGCGGACTCGGTACGTGGCTGGGCTTGCTTTATGATTCGCAATCAACCTGGATTACATCTGTCTGAACGGTTGACTGCCATCCGTTCGTTGGCCGACGATGGTCACTTTGCTGTACGTGAGTGGGCCTGGATGGCTATTCGCCCGCATATAGCAGACCAACTTGATGTGTCTATTGGTTATTTGGTCCAATGGACTGTATCACCTTCCGAATATTTACGTCGCTTCGCCTGTGAAGTCCTGCGCCCACGCGGTGTATGGTGTACGCATATCAGTGCTCTTAAACACGAACCTGAACTTGCAATCTCTATACTTATGCCGCTCCGCGCAGATCCTTCCGTTTATGTGCAGGACTCTGTGTCCAACTGGTTAAACGATGCAGCTAAGGATCAGCCTAATTGGGTTCGTAATGTCTGTTCTCAATGGCTACATACAACCCCCACCGATGCAACCCGTCGCATTTGTCAACGTGCGTTGCGTAACCTTAAATAAAGGAGAAGCCTTATGTCCTGCTATCTTGTTGAACTCTATACGCCCAACGCCGAATGGAAGTCTCTAACTATCGGACTACGCCGGCAGTTTTTGGAAGACATCAACAACTCTATGAGCAGTTTATCCAGTATGGGAGTTGAAATTCTTACGCTTACCGAAATTCAACCAGGTATAGACAGAAGCACAGAACATCGCTTTCTCGGTATTTGGCGTTTTCCTGATGCTCAGACACGCGATGCATTGCTGGCTGGAATTAAGGCCAGTGGATGGTATGAATATTTTGAGCATGTGAACGTGACAGGTACGGATGGTGATTTCGCCCAACACCTTCGAATGTTGGAAAATGCATGAGTGTAATCAGTGGTTGGAAAGCTCTCGAAGGGCGAACGCTATTAAGCAGCCATTTTAAATAGCTAAAAAACAACCAGCCAATTTACATCGCAGATTTGCATTTTTAGCCATATCTTTTACGATAGCCAAATTACCTATACTCATTTTGGCTACCGTAAATGAAAATTGCTCGCATCTATGAAAGAGTCAGTACATCAGAGCAGGATCTGACACGCCAGGCTGACATCGAAAAAACGGCCATTGCCAGTGGTTTTTATATCGCCGGTATTTATCGGGAAAAAGCATCGGGTGCCAGAGCTGACAGACCTGAGCTTCTCCGCATGATCGCCGACCTTCAACCTGGTGATGTAGTGATAGCCGAAAAAATTGACCGTATCAGTCGCCTTCCTCTTCCTGAAGCAGAAAAACTGATTGCTTCTATCAGAGACAAAGGTGCCAGGCTGGCTATTCCAGGCATAGTGGATTTGTCAGAAGTGGTAGCAGAAAATGATGGTGTCTCCCGCATTGTCCTCGAATCTGTTCAGGAGTTGTTGCTGAAACTTGCCCTTCAGACCGCCCGGGATGACTACGAAGTACGACGGGAAAGACAGCGACAGGGGGTTCAGCTCGCCAAAGTTGCAGGCAAGTACGCAGGCAGGAAGGCCGATCTCGTGACCCATGAGCGCATCATTACCCTCCGGCAGTCCGGGTTAACCATTGAGCGCACAGCCACGCTGGCCGGATGCAGCATCAGCCAGGTCAAACGCGTCTGGGCAATCCATCAGTCGCAAAAAAATTCGTGAAATCCCCCCTGAACTAAGGATGGTTTACGATGCCCGTTAATTTTCTTTCCGAAGACCAAAAAGCAGGTTATGGTAACTATCATGGCGAACTGACAAAGGAAACACTGGCGCGTTATTTTCATCTTGATGATTTTGACCGGATGAACATTTCAGAAAAACGGGGAGAGCATAACCGGCTGGGCTATGCCGTATTATTATGTACAGTCCGTTACCTCGGACGTTTCCCAGATTTAACTACAATAATTCCGGTTGCTGCTATTGATTTTCTGGCAGAGCAGCTGCATATTGAGAGTGGTAGTGAACAGGTTAGTATATATAACTCAGGAAAGCAGCGCCGACAGCATATAGATGAAATCACAAAAATATATGGTTACACGGAATTCACCGACACCCGTGTGGCGTTTTCACTGACCCGCTGGTTATATTCTTTATGCTGGACCGGAACAAGTCGTCCGGGTATTCTTTTTGAAAGATGTACAGGATGGCTTTTATCACACAAAGTCTTATTACCCGGATATTCGTTGCTCGAACGTTATATAGCCCGATTACGCAGCAGGGTTGAAAACCGGCTCTGGCAGTCGTTGGCGACCTGTATTGATGACGCTCAGGCACAACGGCTTCTGGAGCTGCTTTCGGTTCCGGCCGGGAGCCGCTATTCGTTACTCGATCAGTTACGTACCGGCCCCACTAAAGTGAATGCCACATCTCTGGTACAGGCCACGGGCCGTCTTCAGACCATACGTAACCTGGGCGTGACATTACCAGCAATTACACCAGTTTCGGATACCCGTATTGCTGCCCTGGCACGTTATGCCTCAACGGCTAAAACAACAGCGCTTCAGCGCTTACCAGAAAAAAGAAAACTGGCTACGCTTGTTGCATTCTCCTGTTGTATGGAGGCGACGGCTCAGGATGATGTACTTGAATTACTTGAAGCACTACTCCGGGATCTGTTCAATGAAGCGGTTCAGGCAGATAAACGGAACCGCCAGCGAACACTTAAAGATCTGGATCGTGCAGCAGAAATACTGGCAAAAGCATGCCGGATGATCCTTGACGAAAAGTTACCCAATACCGATGTTCGTGATAATATCTTCAATATTATCCCCGAAGATGTACTGAAGCATGCAGTCAATAATGTGACATCAATTATTCGTCCGGCTAATAACGTTTATTTCAATGAACTTGATGCGAAATTCAAAACAGTACGGCGATTTTTACCTGATTTACTGTCCGGAATACATTTTGAAGGTAATGCCTCAGCGGAGGCATTAATTAATGCACTTAGCTGGATTGAAGTTAATTTAAAAAAGAAAAAGACAGATAACGATGCACCACGTGAAATAATCAATAAACCGTGGCAGCAACATGTGATGAGAAAAGACGGCAGCATTGATTTTCACGCCTATACGTTTTGCGCACTCAAGGAACTTCAGCTTACACTGAAAAAACGGGATATTTATGTTACCCCCAGTTGGCGTTATGCAGATCCCCGGGCTGGACTTATCGAAGGTAAGGAATGGGAAGCTCTGCGCCCGGTAATCTGCCGCTCTCTGGGATTATCATCAGCACCAGGTGCCACCCTGTCGGCCATCGCAACAGAACTGGATTCAACATATCGTGATGTGCTGGACCGACTACCGGAAAACCCGGCAGTCAGATTTGCGGAGAATGGCGATAAAACGGAGCTGATCCTGAGTCCTCTGGATGCCATTGAAGAAACGCCATCGCTGATCGCATTGCGGCAGCGGGTGGCCGACATGCTGCCACGAGTTGATTTGCCTGAACTGATACTGGAAATCGATGCCCGGACACATTTCACCGGTGCCTTTACCCATTCATCAGAGCAAAGCTCCCGCGTCTCGGACCTGCATATCAGCATCTGCGCCATGCTGATGGCAGAAGCCTGTAACACCGGTCCGGAGCCCTTTATACGTAATGATGTCGCGGCACTGAAGCGTGACCGTCTGACCTGGACAGACAGCAACTACATCAGGGATGAAACGATTCGGGCAGCTAACGCCATTCTGGTCGCAGCACAAAGTGGCGTTCCCCTGGCGAACATCTGGGGTGGTGGTGAGGTGGCGTCAGCCGATGGTATGCGATTTGTTGTTCCTGTGCGCACGGTGCATGCCGGCCCCAACCCAAAATACTTCAAAGAAGGACGAGGGGTTACATGGTACAACCTGATATCTGACCAGTATTCGGGGATAAACGACATCATTGTTCCTGGAACCCTCAGGGATAGCCTGGTCATTCTGGCTGTCGTTCTGGAGCAACAAACGGATCAAATGCCATACCAGATAATGACCGATACTGGTGCATACAGCGATGTTATTTTTGGGCTTTTCCGCCTGCTGGGATATCGTTTTTGTCCAAGGATCGCGGACACGGGGGGAGCCAGATTCTGGCGCACCGACCCTAAAGCAGATTACGGTCCGTTTAACGCGATATCTTCGCATCGCCTTAATTTTGGGAAAAAAACAGAGCCACACTGGGATGATATTCTGCGGCTGATTGCGTCCCTCAAACTTGGACGACTGAACGTCATGTCCATCATGAAAACACTGCAAACGGGCGACAGGCCAACCAGCCTGGCACAGGCAATAGCCGAAATAGGCCGCGCCGATAAAACTATCCATATGCTGACTTACCTCGACGATGAAAACAAACGGCGAAGAACGTTGCAGCAACTCAACCGTGGAGAGGGTCGCCACGCAGTGGCCAGAAATGTCTTTCATGGTAAACGGGGAGAACTGAGACAGGCTTACCGTGAAGGCCAGGAAGATCAGCTTGGATCGTTAGGTCTGGTGCTCAATATTATTGTTCTGTGGAACACGATTTACATAGATGCCGCGATTCAGCAGCTCAGGCATGAAGGTTATCCGGTTCAGGATGAAGATGTTGAAAAACTGTCCCCATTGCAGTGCGGACATATCAATATGCAGGGGCGTTATTCCTTTACGGTGCCGGAATCCGTCAGTAAGGGTGAGCTGAGAGCTTTCAATGAAGAGGCATAATTTATTGATTAATAAATTAATAACCATTTAAATTGACCGCTTAACGGCGTTTACTGTTCCGTTGCTCCTCAAACCCCTATCTGGTCCCGGCTTTTCCGGGCCTTTTTGTTGAGCGGCCTTGCCTCACGTGGAGCAGGCTCTGCCGCCACGGCTTCCGTGCTGATTTGTGCAGGCACGGCATCAGGTTCTGTCACTTTCAGTCGTGATTTTTTAACCACAATCACAGGGGCTTTTTTCTCAGGCATCAACGGCTCCGGGTGCAGGGGAATGACGCCATTATTTTACCATAACTTAATGATTCATATAGTAAAGTAAGGTAATAATTCAGTTTCAGCTATTGTTTTTAAGATGCGCGTCAGCGCATGGGAGGCGCCCTGCGCCGGAGACCCCCGCAGCGTAGCGAGGACGAAAAAAGCATTACGGCTTCAGCCGTAATAACCCCCCACCCTGCAAAGCCCAGCCAACCCATATCAAAACCGCACCAGAGCTTCTGTGCGCTGTCGGAGTGGTCACGACAAGGCGTAGCCGCAGTCGGGGCGTATCTCCGCGTTAGCGGGCCATCAGGGCCGCTTACGGGCGTGTACACCGAAACCCACAGCAACACCTCCCACAGCCACTCAAATCTATAGTTACAACATCCATCATTAAAAGCGACTTCATCCCGGGCTACGCCCGGGGCGGGGGCGCTTTTCAGTGGTGGGTTCTGGCGCTGTTGCGGCCGCTGTGCACGTTTTGGGTTTGCGCTGGTTTGTGATGAAAGGTGTTTTGCGACGGTCTGCGCGAACGGGGCCCGCCGCGTGCGGTGGGAGGCACTTCATGGGTTGTTCCCTGTCCACAGGGCCGGGAACGGACAGGTTTTCCCCTTAGACGAAGATATTTAAGTTCTTTATATGAACTACAGAGCAGGGGTTTAAAGGGAATCACGCAGTTTGTAAGCCTCTCGTCTGGCAGTTACTGAGGCTCTCGGTTTGTGGTTAGTGAGAAACTCCCTTGCAGTTATGAGTGGATAACGGAAATTGACGGCGATGCTGTGTGAAATCTGCGGGTTTTGGTGGGGTGTGGAGGCCGGGATTTTGACGTCAGGGCGTGTGGATGAGCGTTTGAGTGGCTGATTTTTGTGCGGTGATGAGGTTCAGGTGTGGGGCGGCCTCCGGCGTCAGCCGGATAATTCGGGGAATGGGGTTATGTTGTGGCCAGTCGGGTGTAGTGGCCGTTCCGTGACATCAGCATGCGCTCTTTGACGCGTCGTGCCACTTCCCGTTTCAGGGAGTCCAGATTCCACTCCAGCTTCCCTGCGGCCATCTCACGCGTTACCTGCTGCCGGACCAGTGCCTCAATATCTTTCCGGCTGCGGTCCTGGTCACGACGTGCCTGACGGCGTTTCAGGCCGTGCTCGCGGCGCTCCCCGCACCAGGTACGGAAGCGCTCCCTGACGTAGCGCCAGGCTTTTGCTATCAGCTGGTCGGTTTCCAGTGCTTCAAGGCCCTGCTGCTTACGCTGTTTGTTCTCCCACTCCACACGGCTGCGTCGCGCAGCCAGTACAGCGCTCTCGGAAACGTCCAGCGCGTCAAACAGCGTCCGGGTGAAGGTGATGTCAGTCGGCAGGTTGCAGCCGGTCTGTGCGTCATACTCTGTCTGGTACGTGATAAGGCCCAGCTCTGCCATAAAATGCAGCGCCCGGGTCGCCCGGGTGATGGACAGATTGCCGGAGTCCGACTCTGTCGCCAGACCGCACTCGATGGCCAGCGTGGTGATGGAGCACTGGACGCGGTTGGCCAGCGGGTCGTAGTGGAAGCACAAGCCCTGCAGCAGCGCATCGATGGCACGACGACGCAGTACCGGCGGCTTACGCTTACGCTCGCCCAGCGAGCGCGCGAACGCCACGTGTATCGAAAAATCAAAACGGGAGGTGAAGCCTTCGGCCTTCGTCATCAGCTTCTGACAGAACGGCAGCGTCTTCCGGTTTTCACGCGACGTGAACACCGGATGCGGATTTTTTACCTGGCTGTAATGTGGGCTAAATACCTGATTATGCGGCACGCCTTTCTGCGCTTATGTTGCACAGAAGGAGTAAATCGGTAGACAGTATTTGATTTCTGTTTTCCATATTCATATACTCCCCGCATAGAGCAACAGCTTCTATGCAGTATTTGAAGGGCCCACATAATCTACGAAGCCGCCAAGTTTCAACAGATTAGTGGGTTTTTCGCTTTCTGGAGCCAGGTAAATTCACCGGCATCCGTCCCTTGCCACCTTACGGCGTGGCCCGCCCGTTAATTCATTTCACGAACAGCAATCTATCACTCGAACAAAACTTTAGCAACAACGTGAAGTCTTTACAGATCATAACCTAGCGACTTCAACTTTTCCTCAAGAAGTGCTTCTAAAAACTGAGCCTGAGTGATTTTGTTCGCCGTGCAAAAAGAAACCATACAATCCTTCAAGGGGCTCTTCACGAACACCTTAATCTCTTTGTGATTTTCTCTTTTTCTGGCAATCGCCGCTAACTGCCTCTCAGAGTCAGTCATCGGCCGGCCTTTTCTGTAAGCACGTTTTGATGAAGTTGCTGCTGCATTTTCTGCCTGCGACATCTCAGCTTCCCCATGTAATTAATAGATATAATGTCCAGAGGGTACACCAGATTTCAGCCACGGGCTATCGCGTGAAATGTGTTGGCGCACACTTCACCGCTTTTTTGTTCGTGAAAATGAAGGTTCTGCGTTTCAGGTCACTGGCGAAATGACCTTTACTGCTAACGCCGGCGACGTGCAGAACTTGCTTCTGTGCGACGCCGGGGTTGGACAACACCGCTCTGCGGTGGCGTCAGTTTTTGGTGCGGTTGTTTTGCTTGCTGCTGCGGAGCCATGTCACCGTTTTTTCATACACGGATACCACGCCCCGCCTGGTGAGTTCCTCTTTCAGTTGCATGACTGCGGCTTCGTTCCTGCCTTGCCCGCTCTGGGCGCGGAGAAAATTATCCAGTGACTTTTGCGTACCCGGCATCGCCTTTGGTGTGCGATTCATCTGCGACACTATGCGGTCCGCGATTCGGGCTACTTCCGCCATGCTGGCCTCATGAGGCTTCCTGTTCCGTGGCGTTGCTGCTGCGGGCAATATCGGTTTCGTCGCAACCCTTGCGCACTGACGCCCGCTCTCACACAACCGGCTGATTACCCCGTCATAACCTTTGTCGTCAGAAATGACGTGCAGCACAACATCAGGTTTTTCCAGAATACTCAGGCGCCCCAGCTCAAAGACCAGATGGAAGTCCACGTTGTTCTTTGACACGGTGGGCACCTGTACGACCTGCACTGAGATATCCCCCGTCAGCGTGGTGGCCGGGAAGCGGATAAACTCCTGCTTCGGTCCAGTGAAAAGGACCACCTTTTTGTACCGGGCCAGCGGGACGCACTCCAGAGAACCGACGTTCTCGTAATCGACCAGCGCTATCATTTGTCGGAACGCGAGGCGCGGCGGTTTCTGATTCTGAGGAGAAGAAGTCTGGCCCCACCCTCACACCATGCCAAAACATCGTTAAGCGCTGCCATCAGGAAGGTCGCAGCAGAAAATGACAGGAACACTAAGGGCAAAACATAGACTGCGACACTCATCATGTCTTTCACCCTCGTCGCTTCCGGGTTACCCACCCAGGCGTCCAAGTTATTGTCAAACAAAGCCCTTAGTGCAAGCCACAGGAACAAACCCGTCAGAACCGAGATTGCTGACATTTCTGCATACTTCCAGCCTTTTCTGCACTGATGCGTTATTCCCGCTCTTATTTGTTTGGCCTGAATATCCTCTGACTTTTTAATCATTTTGTTGGTTTGTTCTTTATACATAATCGCCTCTTTTTTGATGCTGGATTATTTGATTTCGTGGCATTGCACGGCAGTAATCGCAGAACAGGCTTTCTTAAGCCTCTCCGGGGTTTTTTTGATGTTGTGTG
This sequence comes from Klebsiella sp. PL-2018, assembly GCF_019048985.1. Classification (NCBI taxonomy): domain Bacteria; kingdom Pseudomonadati; phylum Pseudomonadota; class Gammaproteobacteria; order Enterobacterales; family Enterobacteriaceae; genus Klebsiella; species Klebsiella sp. PL-2018. The sequence goes on along the minus strand of NZ_CP077676.1, from coordinate 15,532 downwards.
GTCTGGATTTCCGCTTTATTGCCAGGCGTGTTCGGTGCTCACTGCGTTGTGCTCCGCCTCATGCCTGACAAGAAAGCGTTTCCGGTGAAAAATCGAGTGAGTCTGGCAAGTGATTCCAGCAGGCATCCCATTTAAGTACCCGCAAAGAATCTGTCGCATCAGGGTTATTGCATTACGCTGGATGGTTTGTTAGCTGGGTGCATCGCTTTTATTCGCGCTGCCTGAACCAGTAGCACTCAGGCCCGTCCTCGCGTGGATGAACTGAACCCAGAAACCAGCCCTCTCCGGGCGGGGGGAACCAGCTCCCACGTCGACGCATCCGGCGGGCCGTCCTGTCATGCCTCGCAAAAAGCATCAGTCGCCTCGTCACGCATTGTCATGACAAAGCACTCCAGCTTCTGCACGCGCAGCCAGTACATCAGGTGTGCTGTCGTCTGGCAGCAGCTGCGGACTAACGCCGGGTGAGTCCAGTAGCCCTGCCCGTCGCGGTCTTCCTTCACCGGCACTATCATTCGTCGGCCTCCAGGGGGGATACGCTTTGGGCGTTTTCAGTCTCATCCGAGCTCTGCTGTGCACGGGCAAACTCGCGCACCTGCGCCTGATATTCCGGCGCGAAACAAAATAAATCACCTTCCTGTTTCTTGAACATCTCGCATATTCCGAACACACCGCCTGCAACAATGTAAACGATGAAGAGGATATTGCCGGCAGCGTACACCAGGCACGTCGCCGCACCAGTCTGAATATCAGCGACCAGCGCAACCACTTCATCTGGTGAGAACCAGAGCACCAGGCAGACTGCAGGCAGCAACACCGCAGGTGCCCGGACGAAGGCTTTTCTGAGCATGAACCCCACAGCCCGCCACCACATTCGCGTCTGTTTTTTGAACAACACATCGCTCTGCAATATCTGCCAGATGATGTCGGCTTTCTCGTTTACCTTCATACTGACACTGGTATTGCCGCAGCTCACATACGTCCGCACGGCGTCAGGCAGTTGCCGCTTGCGGTCAATATCCCGCGTATACAGCGCCAGTCCGCCCCACATCACGGCTGTGCTGCCGGCGAGCAGGGTCCAGAATTGCCACGCATCGAAGCCCCCCTCTGCAGAAAGATGAAATGAAAACAAAAGCGCAAATGGCAACGTGAATGACAGAATGAGCATGACCTGCGCAACGCGCAGGCGAAAATAACGGAACATGGTGCTTTCCTTTTGATTTGGGTTTTCGGATTGCAGCCACACGACAACCGCGCGGGCAGTTCACATGCCGGCGTCTGGCAGAGCGTGGTTTGATTTATTGCCCGATGACGAACGTCACCGGCACCGCAGTCCGGGCGGTATTCAGTGCGGCTTTTGGGTTGTACTTTCTGTCAGCGTGTTCAGAAAGTCGCTGACCGTTTTCAGGAGCGCCCTGCTGTCCCGGTTTCGCAGCAAAGGCACATTCGCCTGGCGCATCACTTCATTGAGCAGAATATCGCGCTTAACACGGCTCTTTTTCAGGTGCGAGGCGTCATCCAGCTCTATTGCGGCAACTACCGCAAAGGTGTGCCGGTCGACAATCACCACGTCACAGTGCCATTGCGCCGCCATGTTGAATAACCGCCACCACATTTTGGACCGGGGCCGGATATGCGGCGACAGCTCCACGATATCGGCTACGCGCACCTGCGGGCACAGATACCAGCGCTGCATATCCACGTGCCTGAACAGGTCGTGCATGAAATACACCTCCCTGTCGGTCATCAGCGTCCGCTGCGCCCGCCAGTGATGCCCGCTGCCCAGCAGCTTTTCATTCTCTCCGGGGGTAACGCCCGCCGCAGCCAGTTCCCTGACCAGCGCGGAGTCTGGCCCTCTGCCTGTCCGGGTAAAATGCCAGAGGAGGAACAGAAACGCCCCCACCACTAAAACGCACATCAACAACCGCATTTCACCTCCTTTTTGTCAGGTTCATGGATAAATATGAGTACATCGTTAACTTTCTGACCCGGTTCGGTTATCCTGATTAACGAATCAGTCTGACTGATCACCTCCAATAAATACTCATAGAGCTACATCTTTTGCCTGCCTCCATCGACGTGGAGGCATTTTTTTGCTCAGGCGACAATGACCCCCTCCCGCGCTGATTAATCCCTGTTTTGTGGTATAGTAAAGAACTGTCAGCCATCCCTGGAAGACAGTACCTCCTTATAGATTTAATCTCTTTTGAAAGTTACGCCTCAGCGGATTGCTGAGGCTTTTTTTTGCCCGCTGATGCCGCTGCCCGGAATCACTTAATCCTCAAACGATTTGATAATCTCGCGCTCGATGTTGCGCAGTTCAGTGGTGGTGGTTTTTTCAGGTTTTCCGGTGTCCTGCACCGGCGTGTTTTCCCGCTCATCCCGGTTCAGCTTGTCCAGCGCGTCCGCCTTCGTCTGGTCATCCGGCTGAGTGTCTTTCTCCGGCAGCATCTCCTCCGCCCGCTTCATGATGTCCGGCAGTGCATCGACCGGCAGCACCCGGTCCGGTTTCTTCTCGTCCTGAAGCTGCTGCTCTGCGGCCTTAAGGGTCTCCTCTGTCGGTTTACCCGCCTCCGTCAGCGAGGCGGCCAGTTCCGGCAGCTCCGGTATCACCGGCCTGTCTCCGCCCGTCAGCCTGCCGATATTGTGCGGCTCACCGTCCCCGCTGAAGCGCAGCACAACACCGGTGTCCGGGTTTTCTGCCGCCAGTCTGAAGGCATCCGGCAGGGTTTCCGCCATCATCACATCGCCGTTGCTGCTCTGCTGGACCGCCACAAACCGTGCATCCTCTGCCCCGACAATTTCTGGTTTGCCGTGCGCATCCCCGCGCCCGTCCAGCGGCAGCATCAGGATGCCCGTGCGGTGTCCGTGTTCGTTCCACGCCGGAAAGGCCATCGCCGCATCCGGATGCCGCGTCGTCCCCGGCACAAACCGCCCCAGCGTTTTCTCCCCGTCCAGCTCAAGGCTGTTCAGCAGCTGACGTCCGTAAGCCACGCTGTCCGCCGGGCGCGATATCGACAGGATGGCGTCAGCCCGCCGGCTCATCCGGTCATCCTTCTCATGCAGCACATCGTGCGCCGTATCGGCTTCCTGATGTTGCTGCACCGCACTTATCCAGCCCTCGAGGTTGTCGGTGTACACCTGCACATGCTCCTTGTGACGCGACATGGCCACGTAGCCCGCGTCAGGTGACGCCATAACCTTACGTCCGGCCTCAACCCCTTCCAGCGTGATAGCGAACCGCTCACTGGCCCCCTGAGCACCGTAGGCGGTCACCGCGTACCCGAGGTCCAGATGCCGGTCTTCCGGCCGTGAGAGATCCAGCGTTCGTCCCGGGCCACCGTCCAGGCTGGCGAGCTGCACCCGGTCACCGGTTATCTTCTCCACCCGCATCCGTTCGTTGTTCACGTAGCCGCGCTCGGTGTCCGTGCGCGTGAAGCGCATCCGGTCACCTTCGGCAATCTCCATCTCCTTTTCCCGGTAGAACTGCGGCGCCTGCGTGCTGTTGTCGAAAGGCGATATCACCATCTCCTTTCCGTCAGCGTTCTGCAGCGTGGCCACACCCGCTTTGACGTCTGTGCCGGTGATGGTCCAGTAGTCGCGGTTCAGCATCACCAGATTGCCGGTGTTCTCGCTCCAGGCGTTCAGCGTTCGCGCCCGGGAGTCGGTCATCCTGACCGGCTCCAGTACCGTTACCGTGGCCGGGTTCGTGACAGCCTCCTTCGCCAGAAGCAGGTCGTGAATCGCCGCGTTAATGTCCTTCCTGTCCCGGTTCAGGTGCGCAACGACAAGGGTGTTATCCCGCGCATCAGCGGTGCGCCCCGCAAAGTCCCGGGCGATGGCCTCCGTGACGTTAACCGGTTGCCCCGCATCTGCCAGTGCCTGGCGTTCCTCATCGTTCTTCGGCGCAATCTCCGTCACCGAACTGGCAGGAAAATACGCATCCCCGTGCCGGGGCACATAGTCCGGCAACGTTTTCGCCGTCCTCGCCAGCGCAGAGCGCACATCCCCGTCAATCAGGTCATACACCGCCGCCCGCAGTTCCGGCGTCTGGCGCACAATCTCCTTCATAATCGCCACGTCCATTGCCGAGCGCTGCTGCGCCAGGCGGAACGGCTGACCGGTATCAATGGCTTTCAGCTGCGCATCGTCCCCGCTGGTTATCGCCCGGCCACCACCCTGCGCTATCACCCGGTAGGTTTCACTCATCTTCCGGTTGCCGACCATCGAGGCCTCATCCACCAGGAAGAGAGTGTTCCGGTAGTCCGGGGTTTCGCCGCTTCGCACCCGCTCCTGATGCTCAAAGATGAACGAATCCAGCGTCTGCGCCCGGACGCCAACGCTCTGCATCTCCCCCACCGCCCGGTGCGTGGGGGCCAGCCCGATAACGTCCGGTTTCTGCCCCTCCGGCAGCGTGCTGAGCGCACTCAGCACCGCCTTAAACTGCGTGGTCTTCCCCACCCCTGCGTAGCCCTGAATCCCGGTGAAGCGGTCCCGGCTTTCCAGTATCAGGCGCGTGGCGTTCTGCTGCCCGGCCGTCAGCCCGGCCAGCACCGACGCCGGCGTGTTCGCCATCAGAGGCTCCACGGCGTTTTTGCCCTCCGCGATATCCCGCAGGATACTTTTCTCCATCTCGTACATGACGCGGGGGACAACCAGCCCGCCCCGGCCTTCCACGCGTATCAGGTCCCCGGCTTTCATCTGGCGGGTAATCTCTTTCTGCAGCGCCACCGGCGAGACCTGCGGGTTCACCTTCACCGCCGCCGTCAGGATTTCTGCTGACTGAAACGCCACCTTCTGGTTCTGCACGTCGTTCAGCGCGATATGCACCGCCCGCTGCGCGTCCGTCAGGGTCTGGTCCTTCGCCGTCCGGACAGCGTCGCCCGCCTCCCCTTCGCCGGTGACGGCTTTCAGCTGGTCAGAGACCAGACTCACCCCGGTCATTTTTGACAGCCGGGTTTCGGCCCGGTCACGGTCCATCGCCGAGTACAGCGTGATGTTTTGTCCGCTGTTGGCCAGACGGTTCACGGTTTCTTCCCGCAACTCCCGCGTGGTCAGCGCGGCCAGCACCCGGGCATTGTCCTGCACGGAGGCACCGAAGGATTCCACGTACCCGTGCGTGAGCTTCAGCGGCTGTGAGATATCCACCGCCACCGGGCCTCCTGCCCGTCCGGCGTCCACCGCGCCGGCGTGCGACAGCACCAGACGCCCCTTGTCGTCCATCCCCCCGACCGTCACCGTGTCGCCCCCTTTCAGCTGACCCCGCGCCTCCCGCGCCAGCACCCGCAGCGTGTCGCCGGCAGCCACCTCAATCTGCCCCGGGCGGTAGAGGTTCCACTCTGACGTGATATCCCGCATCGCCAGCGCCTGACGGTTGCCGTCCCCGTCCACAATGCGCAGCGTATTTTTCGTCTCACTCACCCGGTCGATGGTGTAGCGCTCCATACGCTTTTCTTCTGCGTTAAAGCGCTCCATCACCATCCCCGCCCGGTACGTGTCCCGGTTCATCCGGTCATGACGGCTCAGGAACACCGGCGTCAGCGTCGGCACCTGATGCGTGGCCCCCGTAAGTAATCCCTGCTCGCGCATCACGTCCCGCACCGTCCCGGTCAGCAGCGCCTGCTCTTTCGCCCCGGTCACCTGCACCCGTACCGATTCCCCCGCCTGACGCGCCGCCACGCTGTCTTCGGCTATCTGGCGGTAACGCTGCGTTTTGTCCGGTTGCGACACCACCTGCACGGCAGGCCGTACCCGGTCAGCAAACGCGTGCCGCGCCACACCTGCGGCTTCCAGTACACCCAGCGCATGACCGTTGCCTTTCCCCATGCCGCTGTCCATAAACACAATCTGCGCCCCCGCCGTTCGCGCCTGCTCAACCAGAAACAGCGTGTCTTTCACCCCCAGCGTTTCCGCCTGCGGCACGATGACCGTGGAATGCGGCGTCAGCCCCATATCACTGCGCAGCGCATCCCGCCCCATCGCGGGCGCGGTCAGCCCGCCGGTATCCTGCAGGTACTGACGAAACTTCGCGGTCGGGGCCACCACCAGGGGGGAGCGGCCCTGTTTTTCACTGAGTGCCGACAGGTGCGCGATACGCCCACTCTGCACCGCCGCGCCGCCCTTGCCTTCCACAATCATCATCGGGGCGCGGGCCGCCGCCACGGTCCGGTAACCCCCTTTTTCTCCGGCTTCAGCCGCCCCTTCGGCCAGCACCTTTCCGCCCGCCATATGCTCCGCCGCCAGCTGCTTCACGCTGAGCTCGTCCAGCACATGAATATGTGAGGTGAACACCCCTTTTTCTTTGTCCATCGGTATCAGTTGCCCGGCATCGATGGCCTGCGCGATACCCGCCCGCAGCAGCGGCAGCATCTCCCGGTCAGGCGGCAGCATTTTGGCCGCCATGCTCATCACCTGTGAGTGGGAGAACTGCACCGACCTGTCCGACAGCGCCGCCACGGTCTGCGTGATAACCGACTGCACGGCCTGCTGGCGTTCGTCTGCAGACAGCCCCTGTTCACCGCCCGTCTTCTGTGCGCCGTCGTTCAGGCGACCATCCTGCGCGGCCTCCACCACCTGCTTCGGGTCAAAAGCATGCCCCTCCAGCGTCTTCCACCATTCGCTCTGCCGGGTTTCCCCGTCCACGAAGGTTTTCTGCTCACGGGTTTTCAGCGCAGCCAGCTGCCGTGAACGGGCGCTGGCGCCCGGCTCCACGGCCCGGTCAATTTCCGCCGCACGGGAGGAATACAGTTCCACCACGTCGCGGGGAACTTCCGCGATTTCAAACAGGCCATTTTTTCCGGTGTTCACCGTGCTGTAGCCCAGTGCCTCGATTTTGGGCCGCAGGATTTCCCGCTGCATCTGCCCCCAGGCCACCTGCAGGTCATACACCTGTTCACGGATGCCGTTGCGGTGGTGAATATCGCTGCCCAGCGCCCGCCATTTTTCACCGTCATGCGTGGCGTTCAGCAGCAGGGCGTGGGTGTGCAGGTGCATCTCGCCGTTCCGGTTGATGTCGTGGGTGAACAGCGCCATCACCGCGCTGTTGGTTTCCTTCAGGCTGACCTCACCGTTTTCCGTCACCCGGCAGTTGACGCTTTTCTCCAGCTGTGTGAGCGTTTCGGTGACCGACTCCTTAAACGCCTCAACCAGACGTTTGTCCCCGCCCATCAGGCCGAGGATGGAGAGGCTTTTGGGCGCACCAAACGTCAGGTCAATCCCCGGTCGGTTGCTCTCCACCCCGTCCACCTGCCGCGTGATGCGCGAGCCGTCCGGCAGATGGCCCCGCAGCACCGCATCCAGCACGGGCAGTGAGACATCCCCGCGCAGTCCGAGCTGCTCCGCGCCGTTCCCGAACCATTTCCCCTGGTCGTCATGAATGACTTCGTAGTTTTCCGCGCCACCGTAATACCCGGCGTCGCCGTTAATCGTGCTTAACGACATCATGGTTTACATCTCCGGTTCGTGCCCGCTGACCGGGATAAAGTCGCGCTCCTCCCGGGACATGGCCGCCTGAGCGGTCGACTGCGCGTACTGCTCATAATCAGCCAGCGCATCCTGTGCCTCCTGTACCGGTGACGTTGTCACCGGCCCCCGCGTGATGGGGATTGTTTTCTCACGCCCGCCGCCCGTGGCAGCGGCTGTGCCTGCTGGTTTACTTTTCTTTTCTGCCGATGAGGCATCACCCTCCGCTGGCCGCGACGCAGTACCGCGGGCAACGTTAAGGTCGATCCCCGGGGGCACCGCCTTGCGCGACACCACCACCCCGGTGTCCCTGTCGATCACCTCGCCCGGGGGCGTCGTTGCCGGTGCCGCCCCGCGGCTGTCTGCGGCAGGCGTCACCGGCGCGGGGGCCGGTTTCTGCGGCGGGACAGCCACCGGTGCGGCCTCAAACAGCGCCTGCACGGCTTTGCGCTCCTCGCTTTCCACGGCAACCAGCTGCATCTCGATTTCCGGGTCCAGCGACGTCCTGATGTCCCGCTCAATCAGCGCGTCAGCCACCACCGGGCGTTTACGGAACTTCAGTTTCAGCTTCGTCACCGGATAATCCCCCGGTAGCGTGACGAAGCATTCCAGGTCATTCAGCATCTGGATGTCGGAGTAGCTTTTGATCAGCACGCGCTCCTCGTCCTTGCCGTAGCTGATCCCGTCCCTGACCTGCTCACTCCCGAACGAGGTCTGCTCGCTGAACCGGCGGCGGATGGTTTCCCCGAGGTCGGTGGCCACATGCTTCGCCACGTCCGCACTGGGACTGCGGAAAAAGAATTTGGTGTTCAACAGGTCATAAATGGCACGGGCAAAATCCTTGCCATAGGCTTCTTCCATCTGCGCATAGTTCTGAAAGCCCAGCACAAAGCAGCCGCCGAATTTGCGGCCCTCCGCGAGGACGCGGGGCAGACTCGGCAGCTTGTGCAGTGACGGAATCTCGTCATAGAGGAACCAGATACGGCGAAGGCGGTTCGGCTCCAGCGACAGCAGGTTGGTGGCGGCCATCCCCAGCCACATGGAAATCAGCGGCTTCAGTGATTCGTGATAACGCTCATTTGAGGTAATGAAAAGCCACGCGGGGCGTGGCTTGTCGGCGTTTTCCTGCATCCATTCCCGGATGGTGAACCGGGGCCTGTCGGGGCCTTCCGTTCCCTGCAGATAGCGCATTGCCTTGACGTAGTTGGTCAGCACGCTTCGGATGGAGATCGCCGTTTTTTCGATGCTGCCGTCGACCAGCGTGGCGGCAGGCGTGCCTTCCAGAAAGGCCCGCAGCTTGTCGAGCCCCACGCTCAGCATGGTGCGCAGAAATTTGTTGTAGTTGCGTTCCGGGTCGTCACGCATACGCTCCGCGCCTTCGGCAAAGATGGTGCGGGCAGACCCCTGCCAGAACGGGTCGGCGGCGTTTCCCATCGGGATCAGCGTTTCGGTCATGGACTCGAAGTCGGGCAGATTGAGGCACTCGCCCCACATGTCCCAGTTCGGGCAGCGCCTGTCCAGCGGATTGAGAATGACGTCGCCCCGAGACGGGTCGTAAAACTTCTCCACTACCGTGCAGCCTTTGTCGTAGATGATCGCCGGCTGCTTCCTGCGGGCGATATGGTCCAGCTGCTTTTCCAGCAGGGTACTTTTCCCGGTACCGACCGTGCCGTGCAGGGCGAAGTTCTGGATCTCCGCATCCTTCTTCATCGGCAGGCCGTCAATGACCATGTCGGAGGCTTCATCGCGGCGGCGCAGCATTTTCGCCACCACCCGGACGGGTTCAAACGTCCGGCCACCCAGCACCTCGTCCCCGCTCTGCCCCCGTCCGAGCCTGCCGAGACAGAAGAAGATGAGAGCATACGCCGTCCCCATGACCACGGAGGTGATGAGCAGGCAGTTCAGTATCTCGTCGCGCAGCTTTATCCCGCACCAGACGGCGTAGGGATCGGTGAGCATCTTGTCCCAGGTGAACGTGTAGGCATGGCCCTGATACCAGAGTTCAAAAACGGGCGGGCTGCGCATGATTTGGGTAAAGGAGACCAGCGACCGCGCCCACCAGTATTGCACCCCATTATGAAATATTTCGGTATTCATGCGGAAATAGATCACGGCCACGCTGACCACCAACCAGAGAATAACCAGGTAATAGAACATGGCGTTATTCACCTGCATGAACATGCGAAAGCGGAGCAGCGCTAATTGTCCGCCACGGGTAATGTCATCAGTTTTTAACGTCACAACTGCGCTCCTAATTCTCTCATCCGTTTTTTAATTTCCCCGGCATACCATAATCGGCGGGCGCGGGAACCTGGTTTAAATCCGGCGTTATAGCTGCCAATGCACTCCCATGTATAACCACAGGTGGCGAGATGCTTCGATAATATCCAGGCACCAATTTGCACGTTCAGGCAGGGTTTGAATAAATCTTCCTGACCACTAATAATGCCGCGTTTAATTAAATCCGGGGTATGGCGACTATTAATCTGCATGAGACCATAGTCCGTACCGAGATCTCCTTTATTGACGTTTGTGGCTTTGGGATTAAAGCCGGATTCGTGTTTAGAAATAGCCATAACCAGTACGACCGGAAGATGGTACTTACTGGCGGCCTCCCGATAGCAGAAGGCATGTGCAGAGCTGCAAACGCCTGCCGCCATCAGCAAAAGCAGGGCGTTGAGCAGGGTTTTCATTGGTGACTCGCAGAAGAAAACCGCCCGGAGTGGGCGGTTCTGGTTATTAACAGTTTAAAGCTGTAATTACTTTACTATCTTATTCATCTATATCACGTAACAAACTATGAAGGCTAACAATGCGGCAACACTGAACCCCATGGCATTAGATATGAATATCGTTATCAATAAACCTGATTCAAAAAAACCATCAGGCGAAAACTGGAGAAAAGAATTATACACAACAAACAAAACCAGAATGGATACCACAATCACCAATACACCAAACATTGGGCTTTACTTCTATATCTCTAATTTTCTTAGCCCCGCAAGCCTCCATCATTCCGCCAAGCCTTGAATAGAAAAACAAAGGCATGAACGCAATAATCTGAGGCGCTAACAGTGACATTAACAATACACCAAGACCACTAACACCACTTAACAAGTGGTAAGCAAACGCAAAGAAAAGGAAGAAAACATTCACAATGTACATATCTTTAATTTTCATACGCCCCCCCACACACATTTAAGAACATTATGGAATAAATGCATTCTCAAATAAATGTTTTTATTCTTTCTTCTTAATATGTAGTGCATCAAGAACGTCATCCACTTTATCTCCTACAGGATCTTTTATTTCTCTAGCTCGTTGTGAGTGTTCCCACTGAACGCTCATTTTTTGTTTAGAAATATCTTCCTTGATATCACTTGCTGTACTTTCGATCCCCTTTTTCCCAGAATCTATATTATCAGCCGCCCCCTCAACAGTTGATTGGCTTTCCCTTTGCTGTCTCATCACCCGTGTACGGAAATCATCTCCCTCTTTTTCCAGCGCCGACCTCTCATCTTCATAGCGTTTCTGGTTATCTGACTTCACTGGAGCCCCTTCAGGTCGTGCGCTGCCATCATTTCTGCGTCCGAGACACATCACCACTGGCTGCGTTGTGTGCTGGTTTTGCTGTTCCCGTTCTCGCAGCTGCTCCCGACGAATCAGCCTGTGCGGTGTTAGCGTCCAGCACATCGACGCCAAAGCCCGTTTTGCCCCCCGACGCCGCAGTCTGATGATGCTGCTCAATACGCCCTTTCACGCGCTCAGCCACAAAGGCATTCGCATACTCCGCCACCTGTTCGCGGTTTTCTGCAGAGTCTGTGTTGGTCAGCAACTGACGGGCTTCTGCCGGGTTTTTCTCCTGCATCCACGCCACAAACTCCTGATTCAGATTGCTGGTGACGGTTGCGCTCTCGCTGTCACTCATGCTGGCCATCCGGCTGAGTTCTTTCGTCCGGGACTTCGACCGGCTGTAATCGCTGTAATGATTGTCCGTTTCCTGTATCGAGTTCTGCACCTGTTTCAGGTCGTCACGACCATCGGATTCTATACTTCCTGCAGTAGAGTCAATGGACGCGCTTCGAACCATATTGAGTCCTTCGTTGAAAGAACGAGCCAAACGAGCATCGCGGTTTTCCCGACTACTACTATCACTATTTCTCCTTTTGAGACAGTGTCGTCTTCACCTGAGTAAATTCTCCCACCTGTTGAGACGCCATTGCCGAGGATTTTTGCACTCACCGAGGCGTCTGCAAAGCCTTCATGCCCCATTTTCTCCAGGGTGTTATAGGCTTCCGTTTCCGAAACACCTTTCGATTTAGCATATGAACGCACCGCATCCATCACCTGCTGCGCCCCTGCGTGGCCTGGCTGCTCATGCCGCTGCGGCTGTCGGTGCCCATACTGAAATTGTCACCGTGACGCTTCGCAAACGACTTCATACGCTGGAAGGTGTCAGACGAATCATGCCGCCAGCCCTCAAGGCTGGACTGCGTTTCCGCTTCACTGTGACGCAGCTGCTGCTGCGCCCGTTGACTGCATCATCTTCCCGAAGTTGATGTGTGAGGCCAGATTCGACATGCCCCCGGCGGTATTGACCACCATGCCGCCACCGGCGGTCTGCATCACCGTGGTCCCGTTCGCCAGCTGCTCCGTGTTCTGCCCGGAAGCATGACTGCGGTTAGTGTCCCACTTGTACCCCTGGACGTTCTGCATCTGCATATTTTCGAAGGCGAAGTTCCCCTCGGCCACACGACCGGCACTCTGTGCTGCCGCCCCGGTATCCGATGCGCAAACACGCTCGCCGCATTCGCCATCAGCCCGCCAATCCCGCTCATCAGCGCCCAGCAAATCACCGGAATGGAGGTCATCATCCACCCGGCTATGCTGCCCGCCATCGCGTGCTGCTGCTGTACCCGTGATACGGTCGACAGCGTGATGGCTGCCGGAGAGTCGGCTTTCAGGAACCAGACCATCGCCCCGTTACAGATGGCAAACGCTATCGGCCACAGCTGCAGGCTGGTCAGTGCCAGGACGTAGTATTTCAGCACCCGCATCGACATGGTGTTAATGCAGGCCAGAAAAATAATAAACGGGAACATGCCCACAAGGATGCCAGCATGATGGTGTGCATCAGCGGCAGGTACTGTGTGGCAATCTGCGCCCCGGTCGAGTTCTGTATCATCTGGCGCTGGGTCGCCATGTCCGCCGACAGCGTGACCATCCCGGCCACCGCGTTGTTTGCCGAGCCGTAGGCCAGCAGGCCGCTGCGGATACCGTTCATCGTGACGTTCTGGCGCATGATTTCGCTCGCCGTGCTGCCCGCTTTGATGAAGTAGTTGTAGCTGTCACCCAGCATCTGCCCGAACAGCGGGGCCGCGTCACTGCGGTGCGGGAACATCTTCCGCGCATAATACGAGAAGGTGGTTCCGTTGGTGCTCACCTCATTATTCAGCAGCGTCTTCAGCTTTCCGGCTGCGGCACGACAGGTGTGGAACGTCCCGTCGATAAAGATGCCGCGCAGCGGACTCGGATTCTCAAATATCATCCCGTAAGGGTCGGCGCTGTTCATCAGGTCCTGCAGGGAGTATTTGTGCACCAGGTTGATATCCGGTATCACGCAACTGCGGACGTAGTCGTTGAACATCGCCACGGCGGTCGGGTTCAGCATCTCAAAGCCGGTGCTGTTCGACACGATTTTCGAGCCAAACATCAGCCCGGTTTTTGAGAACTGCATCGCGTCCGCAGGCTGGGCCACCACCACCTCATAGCCCCGCGCCAGCGCGTAGCCGATACTGGTCAGCATGCCCACCGGCAGGACGATACCCAGCGGCACGTTGTCGACCTTGTGCACCGCCGACACGTTGCTGACGTCAATCACCTGCACGTTGCGCTTCACCCCGACCAGCAGGGTGGGCACGAACAGGAAGATGAGGAAAAAGTTAAACAGCATTCGCAGGTCGCGCTTCTGCGTCCAGATATAGATTGAAACCAGAACCGACAGCATCAGCCCCCAGCGCACCAGGGTGCGGAACGTGTCGCTGTTGCAGTAGGCGGCGACGCCGTTGAGCATCTGCACCATCCAGCCCCCGGCACTGTATACGTAGATTTCTGTCACTGGCCCCCCTCAAAACGGTAGTTAGACTGGTAGGTACTGAGCATCCGGCTGGATAACTGCTGGCGCATGTAGGACATGTCGGTCATCACGCTCTGCAGGGTGCTCTGCTGTATCTGGATGTCGTTCTGCAGCTGCGTCAGCCGCGTGTACGCGATACTGATGTTGTCGTTAATCACGCTCATCGCCTCTTTGTTCAGTGGTTTCCCGTTAATCGCCCCGCGCGTTTCGTCGATGATTTCCCGCATGTACTTAATCAGCATGTCGTGGGCGATATAGGTGCTCATGCGCATTGCCACGCTCTCGTTCATGCCCAGCGACAGCGGGTCCATGATGTAGCTCAAAATCGGAATACTGGTTGAGTTGATAAAGGCTTTTTCCTTTTCCGACAGCCCCTCTTTGTCGCTTTTGGCTTTCGCGGATATGCCCGATATCAGGCTGGCCACGCGGCGGTTCAGGCCGTTTTCGGCCCGGATGGAGACGGTCTTCACGGTCATCTTCAGGCATTCACTGGTATCTGAGCAGCGGTATATCTCCGCATCCCCGCCGTCCATAATCGCCTTCACCAGTTTCGTGTCCCCGGCCCGTGACGGGACGGTAATGGGGTGCGACTGCGCGTCAAATATCACCGTGCCGGTCAGCGTGATGGCCATCTCCTTGAGTTCACGGTCGCCTTTAAACAGGGCGTTACGCTCCAGCATGTCCCACACCACGTTCTTGCTGGTCAGAATGAGGTCCTTGTACTCCGGTTTGTCTTTCACCTTGCTCTCGGCTTTGCTGGCCTGATTACCGACGCCGCATCCCTGTCTGGCTGCTGCCCAGTCCGTGAACATATTGCCCGGTGCCGATGGTTTTGCACAGGTCGTCTTTGTTCTCCTGGGTGGCAGGCCACAGCCCGCCAACAATACCCCTCGCCGCCTGACAGCTGCTCATGTTCATGCTGTTGACGTCGCTCGCCAGCTGCTGCAGATAGTCCTTTGCTGACGCCAGCATCGGCGTCACCGTTTTCAGGCCGAGGTCAAAGAACAGCCCCGGCGCGGCGCTGATGATGTTTTTGGCAAACGCCACAAACTCATCCTTGCTGATAAATGAGAACGAGCCGAGGAAGGCATCTATCCCGCCACAACCGGCATTCAGGCTGGGCAGCGTGATGGACGCCAGCTGGATGGTTTTGTTGGCGCTGCGCACGTAAATACCGCCCCCGGTGACATACGTTGCGCCTGCCCCTGCCACGCCTGGGGCGAAGTGACGTTGTTGCCCGCCGCCCCCATGCTGTTAAAGAAGCCGCCCAGCTCGCTGTTTAAGTCCGCCTGCGCGGGCGGTATCGTGGCGCAGACGATGGCGGCCGCACTGAGCGCCGTCAGCGTAAGTTTTTTCATGATGACTTTCTCCTGAACAGACTGCGCCAGAGCAGCGAAACCGGATTGAGCACCACCCAGATACCGAGCCCGATAAAGGAGGCCATCAGATACAGCCAGCGGATGGTGTAATCGGCGTCGTGCTGCCATACCCGGTCATTTCGGCACATCGTGACAGCGGGGCCGGTAAGCCTCCGCCAGTGCTTTAGCTTCATCAGCGGGCAGTGCAGTAGGGGTTCGCAGACCGTGGCGTTCACCATCCCGGCAGGTGCGCCATCGACAAGTTCGTGTGCCGCCTGCAGAAAAGCCCGGAAAGCGAGGCGTTAAACGACAGGCCGACAAAACAAATAAACAGCGCCAGAGCAGGCGCGGTCACCAGAGAGAAACTCGTCGCTTCCGGGTTACCCACCCAGGCGTCCAAGTTATTGTCAAACAAAGCCCTTAGTGCAAGCCACAGGAACAAACCCGTCAGAACCGAGATTGCTGACATTTCTGCATACTTCCAGCCTTTTCTGCACTGATGCGTTATTCCCGCTCTTATTTGTTTGGCCTGAATATCCTCTGACTTTTTAATCATTTTGTTGGTTTGTTCTTTATACAT